>NZ_JYGQ01000003.1:0-177500 GCF_000960025.1 Streptococcus mitis
AGTGACAAAGACCTTTGAAAACTGAACAAGACGAACCAATGTGCAGGGCACTACAACTAAGGTTGTAGTACTGAACAATGAAAAAACAATAAATCTGTCAGTGACAGAAATGAGTGAGAACTCAAACTTTTAATGAGAGTTTGATCCTGGCTCAGGACGAACGCTGGCGGCGTGCCTAATACATGCAAGTAGAACGCTGAAGGAGGAGCTTGCTTCTCCGGATGAGTTGCGAACGGGTGAGTAACGCGTAGGTAACCTGCCTGGTAGCGGGGGATAACTATTGGAAACGATAGCTAATACCGCATAAGAGTAGATGTTGCATGACATTTGCTTAAAAGGTGCAATTGCATCACTACCAGATGGACCTGCGTTGTATTAGCTAGTTGGTGGGGTAACGGCTCACCAAGGCGACGATACATAGCCGACCTGAGAGGGTGATCGGCCACACTGGGACTGAGACACGGCCCAGACTCCTACGGGAGGCAGCAGTAGGGAATCTTCGGCAATGGACGGAAGTCTGACCGAGCAACGCCGCGTGAGTGAAGAAGGTTTTCGGATCGTAAAGCTCTGTTGTAAGAGAAGAACGAGTGTGAGAGTGGAAAGTTCACACTGTGACGGTATCTTACCAGAAAGGGACGGCTAACTACGTGCCAGCAGCCGCGGTAATACGTAGGTCCCGAGCGTTGTCCGGATTTATTGGGCGTAAAGCGAGCGCAGGCGGTTAGATAAGTCTGAAGTTAAAGGCTGTGGCTTAACCATAGTACGCTTTGGAAACTGTTTAACTTGAGTGCAAGAGGGGAGAGTGGAATTCCATGTGTAGCGGTGAAATGCGTAGATATATGGAGGAACACCGGTGGCGAAAGCGGCTCTCTGGCTTGTAACTGACGCTGAGGCTCGAAAGCGTGGGGAGCAAACAGGATTAGATACCCTGGTAGTCCACGCCGTAAACGATGAGTGCTAGGTGTTAGACCCTTTCCGGGGTTTAGTGCCGCAGCTAACGCATTAAGCACTCCGCCTGGGGAGTACGACCGCAAGGTTGAAACTCAAAGGAATTGACGGGGGCCCGCACAAGCGGTGGAGCATGTGGTTTAATTCGAAGCAACGCGAAGAACCTTACCAGGTCTTGACATCCCTCTGACCGCTCTAGAGATAGAGTTTTCCTTCGGGACAGAGGTGACAGGTGGTGCATGGTTGTCGTCAGCTCGTGTCGTGAGATGTTGGGTTAAGTCCCGCAACGAGCGCAACCCCTATTGTTAGTTGCCATCATTCAGTTGGGCACTCTAGCGAGACTGCCGGTAATAAACCGGAGGAAGGTGGGGATGACGTCAAATCATCATGCCCCTTATGACCTGGGCTACACACGTGCTACAATGGCTGGTACAACGAGTCGCAAGCCGGTGACGGCAAGCTAATCTCTTAAAGCCAGTCTCAGTTCGGATTGTAGGCTGCAACTCGCCTACATGAAGTCGGAATCGCTAGTAATCGCGGATCAGCACGCCGCGGTGAATACGTTCCCGGGCCTTGTACACACCGCCCGTCACACCACGAGAGTTTGTAACACCCGAAGTCGGTGAGGTAACCGTAAGGAGCCAGCCGCCTAAGGTGGGATAGATGATTGGGGTGAAGTCGTAACAAGGTAGCCGTATCGGAAGGTGCGGCTGGATCACCTCCTTTCTAAGGATAAGGAACTGCGCATTGGTCTTGTTTAGTCTTGAGAGGTCTTGTGGGGCCTTAGCTCAGCTGGGAGAGCGCCTGCTTTGCACGCAGGAGGTCAGCGGTTCGATCCCGCTAGGCTCCATTGGTGAGAGATCACCAAGTAATGCACATTGAAAATTGAATATCTATATCAAATAGTAACAAGAAAATAAACCGAAAACGCTGTAGTATTAATAAGAGTTTATGACTGAAAGGTCAGAAAAATAAGGTTAAGTTAATAAGGGCGCACGGTGGATGCCTTGGCACTAGGAGCCGAAGAAGGACGTGACAAACGACGATATGCCTTGGGTAGCTGTAAGTAAGCGATGATCCAGGGATTTCCGAATGGGGGAACCCAACAGGTACTACCTGTTACCCGCATCTGTTAAGGATGTGAGGAGGAAGACGCAGTGAACTGAAACATCTAAGTAGCTGCAGGAAGAGAAAGCAAAAGCGATTGCCTTAGTAGCGGCGAGCGAAACGGCAGGAGGGCAAACCGAAGAGTTTACTCTTCGGGGTTGTAGGACTGCAATGTGGACTCAAAGATTATAGAAGAATGATTTGGGAAGATCAGCCAAAGAGAGTAATAGCCTCGTATTTAAAATAGTCTTTGTACCTAGCAGTATCCTGAGTACGGCGGGACACGTGAAATCCCGTCGGAATCTGGGAGGACCATCTCCCAACCCTAAATACTCCCTAGTGACCGATAGTGAACCAGTACCGTGAGGGAAAGGTGAAAAGCACCCCGGGAGGGGAGTGAAATAGAACCTGAAACCGTGTGCCTACAACAAGTTCGAGCCCGTTAATGGGTGAGAGCGTGCCTTTTGTAGAATGAACCGGCGAGTTACGTTATGATGCGAGGTTAAGTTGAAGAGACGGAGCCGTAGGGAAACCGAGTCTGAATAGGGCGCCTTAGTATCATGACGTAGACCCGAAACCATGTGACCTACCCATGAGCAGGTTGAAGGTGCGGTAAGACGCACTGGAGGACCGAACCAGGGCACGTTGAAAAGTGCTTGGATGACTTGTGGGTAGCGGAGAAATTCCAAACGAACTTGGAGATAGCTGGTTCTCTCCGAAATAGCTTTAGGGCTAGCGTCGACATTAGAGATTCTTGGAGGTAGAGCACTGTTTGGGTGAGGGGTCCATCCCGGATTACCAATCTCAGATAAACTCCGAATGCCAATGAATTATGGTCGGCAGTCAGACTGCGAGTGCTAAGATCCGTAGTCGAAAGGGAAACAGCCCAGACCACCAGCTAAGGTCCCAAAATAATTGTTAAGTGGAAAAGGATGTGGGGTTGCACAGACAACTAGGATGTTAGCTTAGAAGCAGCTATTCATTCAAAGAGTGCGTAATAGCTCACTAGTCGAGTGACCCTGCGCCGAAAATGTACCGGGGCTAAAACAATTTACCGAAGCTGTGGATACCTTTATAGGTATGGTAGGAGAGCGTTCTATGTGTGATGAAGGTGTACCGTGAGGAGTGCTGGAACGCATAGAAGTGAGAATGCCGGTATGAGTAGCGAAAGACAGGTGAGAATCCTGTCCACCGTAAGACTAAGGTTTCCAGGGGAAGGCTCGTCCGCCCTGGGTTAGTCGGGACCTAAGGAGAGACCGAAAGGTGTATCCGATGGACAACAGGTTGATATTCCTGTACTAGAGTATGTAGTGATGGAGGGACGCAGTAGGCTAACTAAAGCAGACGATTGGAAGTGTCTGTCTAAGCAGTGAGGTGTGATATGAGTCAAATGCTTATATCTGTAACATTGAGCTGTGATGGGGAGCGAAGTTTAGTAGCGAAGTTAGTGACGTCACACTGCCAAGAAAAGCTTCTAGCGTTTAAACATACTCTACCCGTACCGCAAACCGACACAGGTAGTCGAGGCGAGTAGCCTCAGGTGAGCGAGAGAACTCTCGTTAAGGAACTCGGCAAAATGACCCCGTAACTTCGGGAGAAGGGGTGCTGACTTTAAGTCAGCCGCAGTGAATAGGCCCAAGCAACTGTTTATCAAAAACACAGCTCTCTGCTAAATCGTAAGATGATGTATAGGGGGTGACGCCTGCCCGGTGCTGGAAGGTTAAGAGGAGTGCTTAGCGTAAGCGAAGGTATGAATTGAAGCCCCAGTAAACGGCGGCCGTAACTATAACGGTCCTAAGGTAGCGAAATTCCTTGTCGGGTAAGTTCCGACCCGCACGAAAGGCGTAATGATTTGGGCACTGTCTCAACGAGAGACTCGGTGAAATTTTAGTACCTGTGAAGATGCAGGTTACCCGCGACAGGACGGAAAGACCCCATGGAGCTTTACTGCAGTTTGATATTGAGTGTCTGTACCACATGTACAGGATAGGTAGGAGTCTATGAGATCGGGACGCCAGTTTCGAAGGAGACGTTGTTGGGATACTACCCTTGTGTTATGGCCACTCTAACCCGGATAGGTGATCCCTATCGGAGACAGTGTCTGACGGGCAGTTTGACTGGGGCGGTCGCCTCCTAAAAGGTAACGGAGGCGCCCAAAGGTTCCCTCAGAATGGTTGGAAATCATTCGCAGAGTGTAAAGGTATAAGGGAGCTTGACTGCGAGAGCTACAACTCGAGCAGGGACGAAAGTCGGGCTTAGTGATCCGGTGGTTCCGTATGGAAGGGCCATCGCTCAACGGATAAAAGCTACCCTGGGGATAACAGGCTTATCTCCCCCAAGAGTTCACATCGACGGGGAGGTTTGGCACCTCGATGTCGGCTCGTCGCATCCTGGGGCTGTAGTCGGTCCCAAGGGTTGGGCTGTTCGCCCATTAAAGCGGCACGCGAGCTGGGTTCAGAACGTCGTGAGACAGTTCGGTCCCTATCCGTCGCGGGCGTAGGAAATTTGAGAGGATCTGCTCCTAGTACGAGAGGACCAGAGTGGACTTACCGCTGGTGTACCAGTTGTCTTGCCAAAGGCATCGCTGGGTAGCTATGTAGGGAAGGGATAAACGCTGAAAGCATCTAAGTGTGAAACCCACCTCAAGATGAGATTTCCCATGATTTTATATCAGTAAGAGCCCTGAGAGATGATCAGGTAGATAGGTTAGAAGTGGAAGTGTGGCGACACATGTAGCGGACTAATACTAATAGCTCGAGGACTTATCCAAAGTAACTGAGAATATGAAAGCGAACGGTTTTCTTAATTTGAATAGATATTCAATTTTGAGTAGGTATTACTCAGAGTTAAGTGACGATAGCCTAGGAGATACACCTGTACCCATGCCGAACACAGAAGTTAAGCCCTAGAACGCCGGAAGTAGTTGGGGGTTGCCCCCTGTGAGATATGGAAGTCGCTTAGCTTTAATCCGCCATAGCTCAGTTGGTAGTAGCGCATGACTGTTAATCATGATGTCGTAGGTTCGAGTCCTACTGGCGGAGTAGTTAAGAAAAAAGAGGTTTAGGCCTCTTTTTTTGTAATTAATAATCTATTTAGTGTTATTTGGTGTGAGATATTTTTGCTGAGTAAAGTTTCAGAGCCCTCCGTTTTCGATCAAGGAGATCTTTTTAGTACTTTAATTGAGGGTAGCGAAGAGGCTAAACGTTGCGGACTGTAAATATGATCCTTCGAGGGGTTCGCATCCTTCCGCTTCCATTATCTTAGTTTTTGAAATTTAGGTAGTATATTTGTTCCTATTCTGTCAACTTTTCCTATTTGTTATCTTTTTGAGGTTGGTATTTGAGCAATTCAGGATTTTATAATAACTGTTTATAATTTTTTGTTAGAATAAGGTCATAAAAAGAAAAGGAGTATATATTTATGCTACAAAGTATTTATGATCAGATGATGGATTTTTACAGAAATATTGAAGAAGAGTATGGTATGTTCTTGGGTGATAATTTTGATTGGGAACATGTTCATTTTAAGTTTTTGATTTATTATCTTGTCCGATATCGTATTGTGAGTCATCGGGATTTTATTGTTTACCATTATCGTGTTGCTTATCGTTTGTATCTTGAAAAATTGATAATGAAACAGGGTTTTGTTGCTTGATGAGACAGTATGAGTTAATTTCCGAACAACTTTTACTTTTTGTGGAAAAATAATGATAAATAGCCGGAATTTTTTCTAAAACATTTTTTAATAGTTGGAAATAGCAAATCTTTCTATTGTTTCTTCTTGATAAAAAGGCGATTTTTTCTTATAATAAATTGTAAGATATAATTGCAGGTGAGAGTCCTGCCATGTATGTGAGAAAGGAAGAGCCTGAGGGCTCAGACAAGATTATGACTTCAGTTGTTGTTGTAGGTACCCAATGGGGTGATGAAGGTAAAGGGAAGATTACAGACTTCCTTTCAGCGAATGCAGAAGTGATTGCGCGTTACCAAGGTGGTGATAATGCAGGTCACACGATTGTGATTGATGGCAAGAAGTTTAAATTGCACTTGATTCCATCTGGGATTTTCTTCCCTGAAAAAATCTCTGTTATTGGGAATGGTATGGTTGTAAATCCTAAATCTCTTGTGAAAGAGTTGAGCTATCTTCATGAGGAAGGTGTTACAACTGATAACTTGCGTATTTCTGATCGCGCGCATGTCATTTTGCCTTATCATATCGAGTTAGATCGTTTGCAAGAAGAAGCTAAGGGCGACAATAAGATTGGTACTACAATCAAGGGAATCGGTCCAGCTTATATGGACAAAGCTGCTCGTGTGGGAATTCGTATCGCGGATCTTTTGGATAAAGACATTTTCCGTGAGCGTTTAGAACGTAACCTTGCTGAAAAGAATCGTCTTTTTGAAAAATTGTATGACAGTAAAGCGATTGCTTTCGATGATATTTTTGAAGAATATTACGAATATGGTCAACAAATTAAGAAGTATGTGACAGATACATCTGTCATTTTGAATGATGCGCTTGATAACGGTAAACGTGTGCTTTTTGAAGGTGCACAAGGTGTTATGCTAGATATCGACCAAGGTACTTATCCATTTGTTACGTCATCAAACCCTGTGGCTGGTGGTGTGACCATTGGTTCTGGTGTTGGTCCAAGTAAGATTGACAAGGTTGTTGGTGTATGTAAAGCCTATACGAGTCGTGTAGGAGACGGTCCTTTCCCAACTGAGTTGTTTGATGAAGTGGGAGAACGTATCCGTGAAGTTGGTCATGAATATGGTACAACAACTGGTCGTCCACGTCGTGTGGGTTGGTTTGACTCAGTTGTGATGCGCCATAGTCGTCGTGTTTCTGGTATCACTAACCTTTCATTGAACTCTATCGATGTTTTGAGTGGTTTAGATATTGTGAAAATCTGTGTGGCCTATGATCTTGATGGTCAACGTATTGACTACTATCCAGCTAGTCTTGAGCAATTGAAACGTTGCAAACCTATCTATGAAGAGTTGCCAGGTTGGTCAGAAGATATTACTGGAGTTCGTAATTTGGAAGATCTTCCTGAGAATGCGCGTAACTATGTTCGTCGTGTGAGCGAATTGGTTGGCGTTCGTATTTCTACTTTCTCAGTAGGTCCTGGTCGTGAACAAACAAATATTTTAGAAAGTGTTTGGTCCTAAGAGATTTTTAAGATTTGTTTAAGATAGGTCGGGTATACTATAGACAGTTACAAGAAGACCTCCTAACTTGTTGTAACAAATATCCTAAACTTTTCTTTTTCATAATAATCTCCCTATAAAGTCACCACATTCGGTGGCTTTTTTTGTCTCGGGAATCATGATATAATAATAAAATCGATAAGTAGGAAAAGAGAATCGGATGAATTATACAGTTGAAGAAAAAGAAGTATTTATGAGGGAAGCTTTGAGAGAAGCTGAGATTGCTCTTGAACACGATGAAATTCCAATTGGTTGTGTGATTGTCAAGGACGGAGAAATCATTGGCCGTGGCCATAATGCGCGTGAGGAACTGCAGCGAGCGGTTATGCATGCGGAAATTATGGCCATAGAGAATGCGAATCTGAGTGAGGAGAGCTGGCGCTTGCTTGATTGCACGCTTTTTGTGACCATTGAGCCTTGTGTTATGTGTAGTGGGGCGATTGGACTTGCCCGTATTCCAAACGTGGTCTATGGGGCTAAAAACCAGAAATTTGGCGCTGCTGGGAGTTTGTACGATATCTTGACAGATGAGCGTCTCAATCATCGTGTGGAGGTTGAAACGGGAATTTTGGAAGATGAATGTGCAGCTATTATGCAGGACTTTTTTAGAAATAGACGGAAAAAATAATTTTGCTTTTAAAATGAATAGGAATGTGATATAATAAACAGTGGAGCAACAGTTCTGCGTGAAGCGGGTCAGGGGAGGAATCCAGCAGCCCTAAGCGATTTGAATTGTGTGCTCTTTTTTTCGTGCTTTTTCCGAATAAATAAGATAGAATAATCTAGAATAAATGATAATAGAAAAGAGAAGATGATGAAAATTCGTGGTTTTGAATTGGTTTCTAGTTTTACAGATGAAAATTTATTGCCCAAGCGTGAGACAGCGCATGCGGCTGGTTACGATTTAAAGGTTGCTGTGCGCACAGTTATCGCTCCAGGAGAGATTGTCTTGGTTCCGACAGGGGTTAAGGCTTATATGCAGCCGACTGAGGTTCTCTACCTCTATGATCGTTCTTCAAACCCTCGTAAGAAGGGTTTGGTTTTAATTAACTCGGTTGGGGTCATTGATGGGGATTATTATGGAAATCCTGGGAATGAAGGGCATATTTTTGCTCAGATGAAGAATATCACAGACCAAGAGGTTGTTCTTGAAGTTGGAGAACGTGTTGTCCAGGCTGTCTTTGCTCCTTTCTTAATTGCAGATGGAGATGCGGCTGATGGCGTTCGAACTGGTGGATTTGGATCGACAGGGCACTAGAATGAAGATTATCTTTGTACGTCACGGGGAGCCAGATTATTGTGAGTTAGAGGAGCGTTCTTATACGGGATTTGGGATAGATTTGGCACCCTTGTCTGATAAGGGACGGCAGCAAGCCCAGAAACTGAGCACCAATCCTTTACTCCCTTCAGCTGAAATAATCGTATCTTCTGCAGTCACAAGAGCTTTAGAAACGGCTTCTTATGTGGTTTGTGCTACGGGACTTCCTTTAAGAGTGGAGTCTTTATTACATGAATGGCAGGTCTATGAAAGTGGCACAGATAATTTTGAAAAAGCTCGTGCTATATTTCTAGAAAATAATGGGGAGTTACTTCCTAATAGTCCTATTCAATATGAGACAGCTGCGAAGATGAAGTCTCGTTTTCTAGAATGCATGGCTAAGTATCGAGATTACCAGACCGTGATAGTGGTAACTCACAACATGCTCATGCGTCAGTTTGTGCCAAATGAGAAGATTGATTTTTGCCAAGTGATTGAGTGTGAGTTAGAGATATAGAAAGAGGTTTATCATCGCAAAGAAAAAAGCGACATTTGTATGTCAAAATTGTGGGTATAATTCACCTAAATATCTGGGGCGTTGCCCCAACTGTGGGTCTTGGTCTTCTTTTGTAGAAGAGGTTGAGGTTGCCGAGGTCAAGAATGCGCGTGTGTCCTTGACAGGTGAGAAAACCAAGCCCATGAAACTGGCTGAGGTGACTTCCATCAATGTCAATCGAACCAAGACGGAGATGGAGGAATTCAACCGTGTACTTGGAGGCGGAGTGGTACCGGGAAGTCTCGTTCTTATCGGTGGGGATCCTGGAATTGGGAAATCAACCCTTCTTTTACAAGTCTCAACCCAGCTGTCTCAAGTGGGGACTGTTCTCTATGTCAGTGGGGAGGAGTCTGCTCAGCAAATCAAGTTGCGAGCAGAGCGCTTGGGAGATATTGATAGAGAGTTTTATCTCTATGCAGAGACCAATATGCAGAGTGTTCGAGCTGAAGTGGAGCGCATCCAGCCAGACTTCCTCATCATCGACTCCATTCAGACTATTATGTCTCCTGAGATTTCAGGGGTGCAGGGGTCTGTTTCTCAAGTGCGTGAGGTGACAGCGGAACTTATGCAGCTGGCCAAAACAAATAACATTGCCATCTTTATCGTAGGACATGTGACCAAGGAGGGCACTCTAGCTGGTCCTCGTATGTTGGAGCATATGGTGGATACGGTGCTTTACTTTGAAGGGGAGCGTCACCATACCTTTCGTATTTTGAGAGCGGTCAAAAACCGGTTTGGCTCCACTAATGAGATTGGGATTTTTGAGATGCAGTCGGGTGGCTTGGTTGAAGTCCTCAATCCGAGTCAAGTTTTCCTAGAGGAGCGTTTGGATGGGGCGACTGGTTCGTCAATCGTTGTGACTATGGAAGGGACGCGTCCGATTTTGGCGGAGGTTCAGGCTTTGGTAACACCGACCATGTTTGGAAATGCCAAGCGTACGACGACAGGACTTGATTTTAACCGTGCTAGCTTGATTATGGCTGTTTTGGAAAAACGGGCAGGTCTTCTCTTGCAAAATCAGGATGCCTATCTCAAATCTGCTGGCGGTGTCAAATTGGATGAACCTGCCATTGACTTGGCCGTTGCAGTTGCCATTGCTTCGAGTTATAAAGACAAGCCAACTAATCCTCAGGAATGTTTTGTGGGAGAACTGGGCTTGACGGGAGAAATTCGGCGCGTGAATCGTATCGAGCAACGCATCAACGAAGCTGCTAAACTGGGATTTACCAAGATTTATGTACCAAAAAATTCCTTGACAGGAATCACTCCGCCTAAGGAAATTCAGGTCATTGGAGTAACAACGATTCAGGAAGTTTTGAAAAAGGTCTTTGCATAATCCGTGACAAATCTTCTTAAAAATGATAAGATAGGAGAAATATTTGACTATCAAATTTTCGAGGAGGGAATCGTGTCGTATTTTGAACAGTTTATGCAAGCCAATCAGGCTTATGTTGCCCTACATGGGCAGTTAAATCTGCCACTTAAACCCAAAACAAGAGTGACCATTGTGACCTGTATGGACTCTCGTCTGCACGTTGCGCAAGCTCTGGGCTTGGCACTTGGGGATGCTCATATCTTGCGGAATGCAGGTGGTCGAGTGACTGAGGACATGATTCGTTCGCTAGTTATTTCCCAACAACAAATGGGGACAAGAGAGATTGTGGTGCTGCACCATACAGACTGTGGTGCTCAGACCTTTGAAAATGGTCCTTTTCAGGAGTATCTGAAAGAGGAACTAGGTGTCGATGTGTCAGATCAGGATTTTTTGCCCTTCCAAGATATAGAGGAGAGTGTACGTGAGGACATGCAATTGCTTATCGAATCTCCCCTAATACCAGACGATGTCATTATCTCTGGTGCCATTTACGATGTGGATACAGGAAGTATGACAGTCGTAGAATTGTAAAAAATTCATTTAGAAAGAAAGTGTATGAAGAAAAACAGTATTTTATTTATTTTTATTTTATTGCTATGTATTGGTTTGCAGTATGAAACCATCTATTATACGGACGGTTCGATGTCAGCTGCGGAATATGGACTCATGGGAGTTTCTATCTTTCTAGCTCTCTTTTACATGATTCCGGCTCTTTATTTCCTTTTCCGTATTGGGAAAAAATGGGAATTACCCAAGAACTCCTTGATCTTGTCTTTATTGGGAGGAATGTTCCTTTCAGGCTGGTTGTCTAGCTTTGCTAATACCTATATCCATGATTTGCTGGGCGTTCTTTTCCCAGATAGTGCATTTTTAAATGCCTTTGAAAGTGCTATTGTGGCTCCTTTGGTAGAAGAACCCTTGAAATTGTTGCCACTTGTCTTTGTTTTAGCTTTGGTTCCTGTGCGAAAATTAAAATCTTTGTTTTTACTAGGGGTTGCTTCTGGTTTGGGATTTCAAATGATTGAGGATATTGGCTATATTCGTACGGATTTACCGGAGGGATTTGACTTTACCATTTCGAGAATTTTAGAGCGTATTATCTCAGGAATTGCCTCTCACTGGACTTTTTCAGGTCTGGCGGTAGTAGGTGTTTACTTGCTTTACAGAGCATATAAAGGACAAAAGGTTGGCAAGAAACAGGGGCTTATTTTCCTAGGTTTAGCCTTGGGAACTCACTTCTTATTTAACTCTCCTTTTGTAGAATTGGAGACAGAGTTGCCTTTAGCGATTCCAGTGGTTACGGCTATTACTCTCTATGGTTTTTATCAGGCTTATCGTTTTGTTGAGAAATACAATGAGTTGATGAACTAGAATATTTTTTAAAAGAATGATGTAGGGGCACAAATATGCTGCCCTTCTTTTATTTTTGATTGAAAAATAGTGTAAAAAGCGCTACAATGGTAAATGGAAAAATCTTGTGAAAAGCACAAGCGATACATATATACCGGAGGAAATCATGTCTTTTTCTGATTTAAAGCTGTTTGCCCTTTCTTCTAATCAAGAATTGGCAAAACGTGTAGCGCAGGAGATTGGGATAGAGTTGGGGAAATCAAGTGTCCGCCAATTTTCAGATGGAGAGATTCAGGTCAACATCGAAGAATCAATCCGTGGGAAACACGTCTTTATCCTACAATCAACTAGTTCGCCTGTAAATGACAATCTGCTTGAAATTTTGATTATGGTAGATGCTTTGAAGCGTGCGAGTGCAGAATCTGTCAATGTTGTCATGCCTTACTATGGATATGCACGTCAGGATAGAAAGGCGAGAGCGCGTGAGCCAATCACTTCAAAACTTGTTGCAAATATGCTTGAAGTAGCTGGAGTGGATCGTTTATTGACCATCGACTTGCATGCTGCGCAGATTCAAGGATTCTTTGATATTCCTGTGGATCATTTGATGGGAGCTCCTCTGATTGCGGATTATTTTGAGCGTCGTGGTATGGTTGGTTCTGACTATGTGGTTGTCAGCCCAGACCATGGAGGTGTGACTCGTGCCCGTAAGTTGGCAGAATTTTTGAAAACATCTATTGCTATTATTGACAAACGTCGTAGCGTTGATAAGATGAATACCAGTGAAGTCATGAACATCATCGGTAAGGTTGAAGGCAAGACTTGTATCTTGATTGATGATATGATTGATACTGCTGGAACGATTTGTCATGCGGCAGATGCTCTTGCGGAAGCTGGTGCTGTTGAAGTCTATGCAAGCTGTACGCACCCAGTTCTTTCTGGTCCTGCCATGGACAATATCCAAAAATCAGCTATTAAGAAATTGGTTGTTTTGGATACAATCTACTTGCCAGAAGAGCGTTTGATCGATAAGATTGAGCAAATTTCAATCGCTCATCTCCTAGGGGATGCTATCGTCCGTATCCATGAAAAACGCCCACTTTCTCCACTTTTCAGTATTGAGAAAAAGATTTAATGACCAAGCCTGAGATAATTCTCAGGTTTTTTCGTCTCTTTTCCGAATAAATAGATAGTAGCAGTGAATCTAGTAAAGCTAGATTTAAAACTGTGGTATAATAAAAGGAGGAAAAGGATGATTCTAAGACATCCGGGCATCAGCCCAACCAATGATTTGGTTGCTAAGAAAATCTTTAGCAATCCAGAAATCACTTGTCAATTTATTCGCGATATGTTGGATTTACCAGCCAAAAATGTAACCATTTTGGAGGGGAGCAATATTCATGTCTTGCCATCCCTGCCTTACTCGGCTCAGGATTTCTATACCAGTATAGACGTCTTGGCGGAGTTGGATAATGGTACGCAAGTAATTATTGAAATTCAAGTTCATCATCAGAATTTTTTCATCAATCGCCTGTGGGCTTACCTGTGCAGTCAGGTCAATCAAAACCTAGAAAAAATTCGTCAACGAGAAGGTGATACACACCAGAGTTACAAACACATCGCACCAGTTTATGCTATTGCTATTGTGGACAGCAACTACTTCTCAGATGACTTGGCTTTTCATAGCTTTAGTATGCGCGAGAACACGACAGGTGAGGTCTTAACCATCACAAATAACGGTCAAGAACACCATCTAGTCAAGATGGCGTTCTTGGAATTAAAAAAATACAGAGAAACCAGCAAAGATAGCATTCGTAAGCCATGGTTGGAGTTTTTCGGTAACAAACCCTTTACCCAAGAACCCGAGCGAGCCATCAGCCAGGCAGACCAACTGCTGGACTACAAGAGCTGGTCCGAGGAGGACAGGAAAATGTTTAGTCAACTACGTATGCGCGAAGAACAAGCCTTGTTAGCACAGGACTATGCCCTGGAAACAGCTAGAGCAGAGGGGCGAGAAGAAGGTCTTGAACAAGGACTGGAGCGTGGGAAATTCTTTGCCTTCTTAGATATGGTTCGCCAAGGTCTTTTGCCTTCTGAAGTTGCTAGCGAGCAATTAGGCATGACTGTCTCTGAGTTTGAGGCACTATTGAAAGATTAAGACCATCACAAATAACGGTCATGAAAACCATCTAGTCAAGATAGCATTCTTGGAATTAAAAAATACAGAGAAACCAGCAAAGACGAGGTTCGCAAGCCCTGGTTGGAGTTTTTTGGGAACAAACCCTTTACCCAACAACCAGAGCGAGCCATCAGCCAAGCAGACCAACTGCTAGACTATAAGAGCTGGTCCGAGGAGGACAGGAAAATGTTTAGTCAACTACGTATGCGAGAAGAACAAGCCTTGTTAGCACAGGACTATGCTTTGGAAACAGCTAGGGCGGAAGGTATTGAACAAGGTTTAGAACGTGGGAAAGCTGAAGGTAGTTTCGCTATGTTAGCAAATCTCGTTCGCCAAGGTCTCCTGACTTCCGAGGTTGCCAGCGAGCAGTTGGGCATGACGGTCGCTGAGTTTGAGGCCTTGCTATGAGGTCACATTTTAAATAGTAGAAAGTTGATGAAATGGCAAGTTCTTATCAAAAAACTTGCCATTTTTACTTGACATTTAGAAGTGTTTATAAGATAATACCATAGACGTGAGTTCTGTCCAACTGTCTATGTGGATTAGATATGAATGATTTTACTCAAGGATGATAAGTTTGTGAGATTTTCACTTGAAAAATCCAGTATTTGATGGGTATTTTTTCTCACAAAAATGTTTTTTTCACCTTTTTTTCTAAAAATGGGTAAAAACTTTAAAAACTAGAAGAAAACCCTTGACAAATCCTGCAAATATTTATATACTGTATGGTAGTAAGATAGTCTTACGAAAAAATATATAATGAAAAATGAAGGAGATAAAACGATGAAAAAAGTTTTATTGACAAGCGCAGTCGCTCTTGCAGCATTTGGTGCTGTACAAGCTGTTTCAGCTGATACTAATAACGGTTACACTGAAAGTGGTCGTGTAAATCCAAAAACAGGTAAATTGGATGTTGCTAAATACACAGAAAATGAAGTGAAATCAGCTCATACTGGTGTAGTTGCTCCAGAAAACCAATACAAACCAGAAACTCCAGCTTACAACCCTTACCACGGTAAACCAGTTGTGTTTGGTAACGGTTCACACGTTCGTTTCCACGTTCGTGACCTTCAAGGTGCTTCAGTAGCAGGTGTTAAAGTAGATATCATGGTTTGGGCTAACAAAGCTGATTACATGAACTACGCTAAAGCATCAGTTGTTTCTGCTGAATCTAACGCAGCAGGTGATGTTGAATTGTCAGTACCACATGGTGGATTGGTTCAATACCGTGTAGCTAATGTACCAAAAGGGTATGTTGTAAAAGGTATGGAGTCTACTAACGGACTTTACACATTAAACAAAACTTCAAATGGCGCAGAAATTGGTAGCATTGCAGAAGGAACATTCGTATATTCTGGTTCTGCTGACCTAGATAAAGATACTCATGCTGATATGTTCACAAATGCTTCAGTTGATTTGGTTCTTGAAAAAACTGACTCATACAACGTTGTGAAAGACCAATGGGTTCAAGAAGAAGATGGTTGGAAATACTACGCTTCTAACAAAGCTGTTTCAGGTTGGAAACAAGTTGACGGTAAATGGTTCTTCTTTAACGCTGAAGGCGTAATGCAAAAATGGTGGGTTAAAGATGGAAACACTTGGTACTACCTAAACGGAAACGGTGAAATGCAAACTGGTTGGTTGCAAGACGGTGGTAAATGGTACTACCTTGAAAACTCAGGTGCTATGAAAGCTAGCCAATGGTTCACTGTTGGTGGTAAATGGTACTACGTTGACGGTTCAGGTGCCCTTGCAGTTAACACTACTGTAGGTGGATACACTGTTAACGGAAACGGTGAATGGGTTAAATAATCTAGCTCAATAAAAAAGTAGGAGATTTCTCCTGCTTTTTATTTTTTCCATAAAAAGTCCAGTTTTTCTTAGAAATTTTTGTAAAAATAAGATACAATAAAGAGAAGCATAATAGCTAAATTTAAGAATGGAGAATCTTTACATGAAAAATAAAAAAGCTTTAGCTCTAGCTCTTGCTAGTGTGACAATGGCAGGTGCTGCCGTGACTGCTTACTCAACTATCACAGCTCCATCTGTACATGCAGACGAGTTTGTTCGTAAAACAGAATGGATTACGATTTCTAATGACCGTTCACGTACTCGTACAACCGTTTATTTTGAGTCAGGAGACCAAAAAATTGATTTACATAAATATATTGATAAGTTCGAATATCAAAATACTTATGTAGATGGTGGTGTTCGTTACTATGTATTTGTGGAAAAGGGTACAAAACTTGATGAGTTGGAAAATGACCCAAATACAGCGTCAGCAGATTTGAATAAACAAGGTTATAAATCTACAGATAAAAATAACAGCTGGCGTGAAGTGTCAGGTAACCGTTACTTCTATTCACACGGGAACCCAGTTAAGGGTTGGGTCATGATTGACAACAAGACTTACTACTTCAACAGTGAAGGTGTTATGGCTCGTGGTATCATCGAGAACAACTCTGAACGCTACTACCTAGATAATCAAGGTGTTAAGAAAACTGGTTTCCTCAAAGTGGGTGAAAAAACTTACTACTTTGATGCAAACGGTGTCCGTAGAACAGAAGTTATCACAGAGAACGGTCAAACTCACTTTGTAAAAGACGGTGTTGTGACAAATGGAGTTCAAAAAGTTGGTACGAAATGGTACTTCTTTGATGAAAAAGGTAAAGCTCAATCAGGTATTGTAAAAGATAGCGCTGGTAAATGGTATTACATCACTGCAGAAGGTGAACGTAAGACTGGCCTTATCAAGGGTGCTGGCGACAAGTATTACTATGTCACTGAAGAAGGTGAACGTAAGTTTGGTGAAATCACTGTTGACGGTAAAACTTACTTCTTGACAGATGATTCTGATACAAAAGCTGGCTGGAACAAAGTTGACAATCACTGGGTTTATGTGAATAAAGAAGGTAAACGTCAAACTGGTTGGCTTAAAGACGGTGGTAAATGGTACTACTTTAATGCTGAAGGCGTGATGCAAAAATGGTGGATCAAAGATGGTAACAAATGGTACTATCTAAATGGTTCAGGTGAAATGCAAACTGGCTGGTTGCAAGATGGTGGAACTTGGTACTACCTAAATAGCTCAGGTGCTATGGAAACTGGCTGGGCTAAAGTTGGTGGTACTTGGTATTACCTTAAAGGCTCAGGTGCTATGGTAACTGGTTGGTTCCAAGTGGGTGGTAAATGGTACTATGCTTATAGTTCAGGTGCACTTGCAGTAAGCACTACAGTTGATGGTTATTACGTAAACGCCAACGGTGAGTGGGTATAAAAATAGGAAGAGAGTGGTTTTTCAACTACTCTCTTTTTACATTTAAATATTTCTACACTTTTTATGTTTTTTATTGCATTTATTATAGGAAAGGGATATAATTTAGATAAATTTATTATCTTAATACAGGAGGATTTTCCTATGAGAAAAACAGTAACAGGTATTTTGCTAGCAACTTCTGTACTAGCAATGGCGACAGTCCAACAAGTCCAAGCTGCTGAATCAGGAGCGACAAGTGCGTTGACAACTTCTACAGTTAAAGAAGTACACTATGTGGCATTTCAAAATGGTAGACTTGTTGATATCAAAGCCGCATTGACAGGATCTGCTGTAACAGATGCATCTATTAAGGATCAGCCTAAAATTGAGAACTATAAATATACTACTAGTGAAGAAATGGATGGTATACTATATCATACATATGCTCCAGCTGATACAACTGCTACAACAGGTAATAGTAATAGTTCTTCTGCTCAAAGCAATCCTTATCATGGTGGAAATACGGCTGCTACAACGAATACAAATACAAACAACAATCAAAATACTACAACAACTAGTGGGAATTCAGCAGTCAAGGAAGTTCGTTTTGTAGTTTATAAAGAGGGTAGTAGCGATCCAGTAAATATTAAGGATCCGCGTAAAGGATCTGAAGCCTCAGATACAAGTCATCCAACTATTGCCAACTATGAGTATGTTACTGGTAACTTAAAAGATGGTATTCTTTATCATGTCTATCGTTCAAACACAGCTACTAATGCTGGTAACAACAACCAAAATCAATCTACAACAACAAGTGGCGGTCAGTTCAAAACAGAGAACGGAAAAGTCTACTATATCAAGGACGGTAAAAAGGTTAGCGGTTGGCAAAAAATCGATGATAAGACTTACTACTTTGAAGCTGATGGTGCTATGAAGAAAGGTCTATTGACTGCAGGTGATAAGCAATACTATCTAGATGAAAAAGATGGTGTTAAAAAGATAGGCTTTGTAAAAGTTGCTGACAAGACTTATTATTTTGTAGAAGATGGTGAGAAGAAAACTGGTTTTGTCAAAATTGATGAGAAAACTTACTATGTCAAAGAAGGTGTCCGTCTAACTGGTGATATTACTGTTGATGGGAAACATTATTTCTTGGATGAGGAAGGTGTCCTTAAACAAGGGATTGTTTTGATTGATGGTAAAAAATTCTTCATTGACAGCGAAGGAAATCGTCAGGCTGGATGGAAGAAGGTTGAGAGTGACTGGTATTATTTCTCTAAAGAAGATGGAATGAAGACTGGTTGGCTGAAAGATGGTGGTAAATGGTATCATTTTAATGCTGCAGGCGTGATGCAAAAATGGTGGTATAAAGAAGGTGACACTTGGTACTACTTAAATGGTTCAGGCGAAATGCAAACTGGTTGGTTGCAAGATGGTGGCACATGGTATTATCTAAATGGTTCAGGTGCAATGAAAGCTAGCCAATGGTTCCAAGTAGGTGGAACATGGTACTACCTTGATAATTCGGGTGCTATGAAAACTGGTTGGTTGAAACAAGGTGGTAGCTGGTATTATCTTGACGGTTCAGGCGCTATGAAGACTGGTTGGTTCCAAGTAGATGGCAAATGGTACTATGCTTATAGTTCAGGAGCTCTTGCTGTCAGCACTACAATCAATGGTTACACAGTAAATGCCAACGGTGAGTGGGTTTAAAAAGTGTAAAATTTACCATAAAAAATGTAAATGATGAAAAGAAAACAAAAAGAAAGCTTATAAAATGAGCTTTCTTTTTTTGTTGTAATAGGTATATTTGAAAATCTATATAAGAATATAATTGAATATATAAAATAAGTTATTATTTGATTATTTTCTTTGAAAGCGTTATAATAAATTCAAATATAATTACAAAAAAGGGGTTTCAAAAATGGATAAAAAGAAAATGATTTTAACTAGCTTGGCTAGTGTGGCTGTTTTGGGATCAGGTTTTCTTGCATCTAATCCTTCAACTGTAAAAGCTGAAGATGTGCAACCTACTGCAACACAACCAGCTACTACGGATACTAAAGAGGCTTTAAAAGCTGCTTTTGAAAAAATGGAAAAAGCTGTTGAAGATAATATTAACAAAGACGACAGCATTAAAGCAGAAGATAAGGCGAAAGCTATTGAGGAAGCAAAAGCTGAAATCGGTAAGGAAGATATCTTAAAGGCTATCGAAAATGGTGATTTGGATGCTGAAGATGTTGCAAAAGAGTTAGAAGATGACTTTAATAAAGCTGGTGTGACTAATCCAACTGTACAACCAGCTCCAGGTGCTGAGTTGGTTCGTAATGAATCAGGTGAAGTTACAGAAGCTAAGCCAGTTAATGGTGGAATTGATGCTGATAGTCAGGATAAAATCAATAAGCGTTTGGATGAAGAAAAGACAGATGCTAAAGATGCTGGCGAACGTGTAGAAGCTGCGAAAAATGATGTTGAAGAAGCAAAAACTATTGTAGAAGCCGCAAAAGCGGCGAAAGAAAAAGCTCAAAAAGAACTTGATAGCTATGCTGACGCTGATGGTGAACAAGCAGATCAATATAGAGAAGCTGCTCAAAAGGATCTTGATGCTGCAGATAAAGCTCTAGAAGCAGCTCAAGCAGAACTTAAAGCGCGTGAAGCAGACTTGAAAGCTGAAGAAGCTAAATTGGATGCAACAATTGAAACTCTTCAAAACAAGGTCGCTGATTTGGAAAAAGAAGTTTCTAAATTAGAAGATAATCTTAAAGATGCGGAAGCAAATGGTTCTGAAGATTATATTAAAGAAGGGCTTCAGAAAGAATTAGATGCTAAAAGAGCGGAATTGGAGAAGGCAGAAGCTGATCTAGAAGCAGCTCTTAAAGGTTTGGAACCAGAAGCTTCTAATGGAGATGCTGCCATTCTTGACAAACCAGAATATACAGAACCTCAAACAGAGCCTCAAAAAGAATCAAACAAGACTCCAGACAGACCTGCAAAACCAGCTCCAGAATTCCCAATCCCAGCTAAGGTTGGAACACCAGGAAATCCAGCTCCAGCTTCTGAAACTCCTGCTCCAGTGTCAGAAACGCCAGCAGGCCCATCTGCTGATGCACCATCTACTGAATCCCCAGCAGCGCCAGCACCTGGAACAAATAGTCCAGCTTCAGAAGTTCCATCAGCTCCAGCTACTGCTGCTCAAGCTGTAGCAGGAACTAGCCAAGATAATACTTATCAAGCCCCAGCTGCAAAAGCTGAAGATAAGAAAGAACTTCCAAATACGGGTGGAAAAGATAATGTTGCAGTTGCATTCTTAGGATTCTTAGGATTACTTCTTGGATTCCTTCCGTTTGTGAAACGTAAAAACTAAATCATATGATGGTATAGATTTTAAGTAATTAAATCAAAGCAGGAGAGAAATCTCCTGTTTTTTTGTTTAAACTAGATTTTTTATGAAGATTTAAGATATTTGAATTGAATTCAAAATTATAATTTACTATATAAAATGAAAATAATGAAAAGAAAGAGAAAGAAAGCTAGTAAAATATGCTTTATTTTCTTTGGAATTTTCCATATTTTTGAAATATAACATATCAATAATAAAGGATATAGAATATAACGTATCCCTTGATTTCACTTGAAAAAAGGTTTATAATGTACATAAATATGATTCTTAAAAAGAGGTACACAGGATGAACAAAAAGAAAATGATTTTGACTAGCTTAGCAAGTGTTGCTGTTTTGGGAGCGGCATTTGTTGCATCTCAACCGTCAGTCGTGAAAGCTGCAGAGGAGCCTAATACAACTTCTGCTCAACCAGCTGGAGCTCCTGCAACTCCTAAATCAGAAGTGACAAGTCCAGAAATTAAACAAGCTGAAGCTGACGCTAAAAAAGCTGAAGAAAAAGTTGCTGAAGCTCAAGCAAAAGTAGATACAACTACTCCTGTGGCTGATGAAGCAGCTAAAAAACTTGAAACTGAGAAAAAAGAAGCTGCTGATGCTGAAGCTGAAAAAACAGAAGCTGAAAAAGCTAAAAAAACTGCTGACGATGAATTAGCCGCAGCAAAAACAAAAGCAGCAGAAGCTGATGCTAAAGCAAAAGAAGAAGCGAAGAAAGAAGAAGACGCTAAAAAAGAAGAAGCTGATTCTAAAGAAGCATTAACCGAGGCTTTAAAACAATTACCTGATGATAACGAATTACTCGACAAAAAAGCAAAAGAGGAATTGTTGAAGGCTGTTGAATCTGGTGAATTAAAAGCTGGGGATATTCTTAAAGAATTAGCAGACGATAATGAAAAAGCTGAAGCTAATAAAGAAACTGAGAAAAAATTAAGAAATAAAGACCAAGCTAATGAAGCTAACGTTGCAACAACTCCAGCTGAAGAAGCTAAATCTAAAGATCAATTACCAGAAAACATTAAAGCTGGAATTGACAAAGCTGAAAAAGCAGATGCTGCTCGTCCAGCATCAGAAAAACTTCAAGATAAAGCTGATGATTTAGGTGAAAATGTTGATGAGCTTAAAGAAGATGCTGAAGCATTAAAAGCTGAAGAAGATAAAAAAGCGGAAGCTCTTAAAAAACAAGAAGATACATTAAAAGAAGCCAAAGAAGCTCTTAAATCAGCTACAGATAACGGTTCTGATTCTGATATCGTTGCTTCATTAGATAAAGCTGTAAAAGCTATTGAAAAAGCTAAAGAAGCTGCTCAAGAAGCATTCGATAAAGCTGCTTCAGATACTCAAGCTGTTGCTGATGAATTAAACAAACTTACTGATGAGTACAACAAAACTCTAGAAGAAGTGAAAGCTGCTAAAGAAAAAGAAGCTAACGAGCCAGCTAAACCAGTAGAAGAAGAGCCAGCTAAACCAGCAGAAAAAACAGAAGCTGAAAAAGCTGCTGAAGCCAAAGCAGAAGCGGATGCTAAGGTTGCTGAATTGCAGAAAAAAGCAGACGAGGCTAAAACAAAAGCAGATGAAGCTACAGCTAAAGCTACTAAAGAAGCTGAAGATGTAAAAGCTGCTCAAACTAAAAAAGATGAAGCCGATAAAGCTAAAGCTGACGCAGAAGCTGAATTGACTAAAGCAAAAGAAGAAGCAGACAAAGCTAAAGCAAAAGTTGAAGAACTTAAAAAAGAAGAAAAAGACAACCTAGAAGCTCTTAAAGGTGCTTTAGAGCAACTTGAAAAAGATGCAGAAGCTGAAATTAACAAAAATGCTAAAATCACTGACAAATCTAAAGCTATCGAAGAAGCTAAAGCTGCAATTGGTAAAGACGCGTTACTAAAAGCTATCCAAGACGGTGTCATCACAGCTACAGAAGCTGCTAAAGAATTAGAAGATCAAAATACTACTGCTGAAGCTACTAAAGATCAAGATCCTCAAGCAGACGAAATCGGTGCTACAAAACAAGAAGGTAAACCTTTATCTGAGCTTCCAGCTGCTGACAAAGAAAAATTAGATGCTGCTTATAACAAAGAAGCTTCTAAACCAATTGTTAAAAAACTTCAAGATATCGCCGATGATATAGCTGAAAAAATTGAAAAATTAACTAAAGTAGCTGATAAAGACAAAGCTGATGCTACTGAAAAAGCTAAAGCAGCAGAGGAAAAAACAGCTGCATTAAATAAACAAAATGAAACTTTAGAAAAAGCTAAAGCTGCTCTTGAAACAGCTAAGAAAAATGAAGCAGACAAAGCTATCCAAGATGGATTAAAAGATGCTGTAACTAAATTAGAAGCTGCTGTTGCTTCTGCTAAAACTGCTGCTGATGAAGCTCAAGCTAAATTCGACGAAGTTAACGAAGTAGTAAAAGCTTACAAAGATGAAATTGACAAGCTAACTGATGATTATAATGCAACTCTAGGTTATATCGAAAACTTAAAAGAAGTTCCTAAAGGTGAAGCACCTAAAGACTTCAGTGGTGGTGTAAATGATGAAGAAGCACCTACTGAACCTGCTAAGGAAGCAGATGAGGTTCCAACTGTTCCTAACGCTCCAGAATTCAACGGCGGAGTGAACGCTGCTGAAGCTGCTACTGCTGAAGAAAAACCTGAGTTCAATGGCGGAGTAAACGCTGCTGAAGCTGCTACTACTGAAGAAAAACCTGAGTTCAACGGTGGAGTAAACGATGAAGAAGCGCCTACAACTGAAAATACTCCTGAGTTCAATGGTGGTGTAAATGATGATAATGCTCCAACTGAGCCATCTAAACCAGAAGGTGAAGCTCCAGCTGAGCAACCAAAAACAGAAGTTCCAGATATTAAATCTGAAATCAAACGTCTTGAAAAAGAAGTTGAAAAACTCGAATCTGACGTGAAAGATGCAGAAAATGGTGCTGAAGATTATTTTGTAGAAGGATTGAAAGGTGAATTAGATAAAGCTAAAGCAGAATTAGAAGAACTTAAAGCTGCTTGGTTAAATCTTGTGAATGATAAACCTGAATTTGATTTATCAAAATTAAATGAAGGTAAATTACCTGAATCGAATAAAGAAAATACAGCGCCATCAAGACCTGAAAAACCAGCTCCTGAATTTCCAATTCCGGCTAAAGTTGGAACACCTGGAAATCCACCGCGTGAAAATTCTAATGCTACAGCTGTAAATGAACCTGCACTTGTACCAACTACACCAGCTGCACCTGGAACAGATGCTTCAGCTACACCAACAACTCCTAGAACGGATGCTCCAGCTATGCCAACAGCTGAAACACCGACAACTCCTGCGGTTACACCAACTGTAGCAGGTACTAGCCAAGATAACACTTATCAAGCCCCAGCTGCAAAAGCAGATGATAAGAAAGAACTTCCTAACACTGGTGGTAAAGATAATGTTGCAATTGCATCATTAGGATTCCTTGGATTACTCCTTGGTGCCCTTCCATTTGTGAAACGCAAAAACTAATTAGTTGAAGATATAAAAGAGAAGGATTTATGACCTTCTCTTTTTGTGATATGGACTATAGTGAGAGTTCTGTTGAAAAGAAGAAAAAAGTGAACAAAACGATGTTTCAGCTTTGTTCACTTTTATGTTATTCTATAAACTTACAATAGTGCCTCAAATTCAGCGACGGTCATGCCCAACTGCTGGCTGGCAACCTCGGAAGTCAGGAGACCTTGGCGAACCATGTCTAAGAAGGCAAAAAGTTTCCCTTCTTCCCTTCCTTCAACTTTCCCACGCTCTAAACCTTTTTCTTCAGCTTGTTCCAAGGCATAGTCCTGTGCTAACAAGGCTTGTTCTTCGCGTCTACGCTGTTCACTAAACATTTTCCTGTCCTCCTCGGACCAGCTCTTGTAGTCTAGCAGTTGGTCTGCCTGGCTAATGGCTCGCTCGGGTTGTTGGGTAAAGGGTTTATTCCCAAAAAACTCCAACCAGGGTTTGCGAACCTCGTCTTTGCTGGTTTCTCTGTATTTTTTTAATTCCAAGAATGCCATCTTGACTAGATGGTTTTCTTGTCCATTGTTTGTAATTGTTAAAGCCTCACCTGTCGTGTCCTCGCGCATACTAAAGCTATGAAAAGCCAAGTCATCTGAGAAGTAGTTGCTATCCACGATTGCGATAGCGTATACTGGTGCGATGTGTTTATAGCTTTGGTGAGTATTGCCTTCTTGTTGGCGAACTTTTTCAAGGTTTTGATTGACCTGACTGCAAAAGTAAGCCCACAGGCGATTGATGAAAAAATTTTGATGATGCACCTGAATTTCAATTATTACCTGCGTGCCATTGTCTAACTCTGCCAAAACATCTATACTGGTATAGAAATCCTGCGCTGAGTACGGCAGGGAAGGCAAGACGTGAATGTTACTTCCCTCCAAAATCGTCACATTTTTTGCTGGTAAATCCAGCATATCGCGAATAAATTGACAAGTGATTTCTGGATTGCTAAAGATTTTCTTAGCAACCAAATCATTGGTTGGGCTGATGCTCGGATGACGTACAGTCATACTCTTTCTCCTTTCATTATACCACAGTTTTAAATTTAGGTTTACTGGATTCTCTGGCTCTATCTATTTATTCGGAAAAAGTGTGAAAAATATTGGGTATGGCTCTTCCCAATGGTATTTTTTGGTGCTTTCCTTTATAATGGGTGTATGGATAAGAAAAAATTATTATTGATTGATGGGTCTTCTGTTGCTTTTCGGGCGTTTTTTGCGCTCTATCAGCAGTTGGACCGTTTTAAGAATGCTGCTGGTTTGCATACCAATGCGATTTATGGCTTCCAGTTGATGTTAAGCCATTTGTTGGAGCGGGTTGAGCCGAGTCATATTTTGGTGGCTTTTGATGCGGGAAAGACGACCTTCCGGACAGAGATGTATGCGGACTATAAGGGTGGCCGGGCCAAGACTCCTGATGAGTTTCGTGAGCAATTTCCTTTCATTCGTGAGTTGCTGGATCATATGGGGATTCGTCATTATGAATTGGCTCAGTATGAGGCGGATGACATTATTGGGACGCTGGATAAGCTAGCTGAGCAGGATGGTTTTGATATTACCATTGTTAGTGGGGACAAGGACTTGATTCAGCTGACGGATGAGCATACGGTGGTTGAAATTTCCAAGAAAGGTGTGGCTGAGTTTGAGGCTTTTACGCCAGAATATCTCATGGAAAAGATGGGCATCACACCGACTCAGTTTATCGATCTCAAGGCGCTCATGGGTGATAAGTCGGATAATATCCCTGGGGTGACCAAAATCGGTGAAAAAACGGGTATCAAGCTCTTGCTGGAGCATGGTTCGCTTGAGGGAATTTATGAAAATATTGATGGGATGAAGACTTCTAAGATGAAGGAAAATCTCATTAATGATAAGGAGCAGGCTTTTTTGTCTAAAACACTGGCGACTATTGATACCAAGGCACCGATTGCGATTGGTTTGGAGGATTTGGTCTATAGTGGTCCAGATGTGGAAAATCTTGGGAAATTCTACGATGAGATGGGCTTCAAACAGCTCAAGCAGGCTTTAAATGTGTCGTCAGCTGATGTGGCTGAGAGTTTGAACTTTACTATCGTTGACCAAATTAGTCAAGATATGCTGAGTGAAGAGTCTATCTTCCATTTTGAGCTTTTTGGTGAGAATTACCATACGGATGATTTGGTTGGATTTTCCTGGTCTTGTGGGGATAAGCTTTATGCTACAGACAAGCTTGAACTTTTGCAAGAGCCGATTTTCAAGGCCTTTTTAGAAAAAACACCTCTGAGAGTTTATGACTTTAAGAAGGCTAAAGTTCTCTTGAATCGTTTTGGTGTGGATTTGCAGGCGCCTGCTTTTGATAGCCGATTGGCTAAATACCTCCTTTCGACTGTGGAGGACAATGAAATTGCGACCATCGCTAGTCTTTATGGTCAGACTTATTTGGTTGATGATGAGACTTTCTATGGTAAGGGAGTCAAGAAGGCCATTCCTGAACGCGAGAAATTCTTAGAACATTTGGCACGTAAGATTGCAGTTTTGGTTGAGACTGAGCCTGTTTTACTTGAAAAACTCAGTGAAAATGGGCAATTAGAGCTTCTTTATGATATGGAGCAACCTCTGGCTTTTGTCCTTGCTAAGATGGAAATTGCTGGGATTAAGGTCAAGAAAGAGACCTTGCTTGAGATGCAGGCTGAAAATGAGCTTGTCATTGAAAAACTGACTCAGGAGATTTATGAACTGGCTGGTGAGGAGTTTAATATTAACTCGCCTAAGCAGTTGGGCGTGCTTCTCTTTGAAAAATTGGAGCTACCTCTAGAATACACTAAGAAAACCAAGACTGGATACTCGACAGCGGTGGATGTGTTGGAGCGCCTAGCTCCTATTGCTCCGATTGTTAAGAAAATCCTGGATTACCGTCAGATTGCCAAGATTCAATCTACTTATGTGATTGGCTTGCAGGACTGGATTTTGGCGGATGGCAAGATTCATACTCGCTATGTTCAGGATTTGACCCAGACTGGGCGTCTGTCTAGTGTGGATCCAAACTTGCAAAATATCCCTGTTCGCTTGGAACAAGGTCGTCTCATTCGTAAGGCTTTTGTGCCAGAGCGGGAGGATAGTGTGCTACTCAGTTCGGACTACTCACAGATTGAATTGCGCGTTTTGGCGCATATTTCTAAGGATGAGCACTTGATTAAGGCCTTTCAAGAGGGGGCAGATATCCATACTTCGACAGCCATGCGGGTCTTTGGCATTGAACGTCCTGAGGATGTGACTGCAAACGACCGTCGCAATGCCAAGGCCGTTAACTTTGGAGTAGTTTATGGGATTTCAGACTTTGGTTTGTCGAATAATCTGGGCATTAGCCGTAAGGAAGCCAAAGCCTACATTGATACCTACTTTGAACGCTTCCCAGGTATTAAAAATTACATGGATGAAGTGGTACGTGAGGCGCGTGATAAGGGCTATGTGGAGACACTTTTCAAGCGTCGTCGTGAGTTGCCAGATATCAATTCGCGCAACTTCAATATTCGTGGTTTTGCAGAGCGGACAGCTATCAACTCACCTATCCAGGGGTCGGCGGCAGATATTCTCAAGATTGCTATGATCCAGCTGGATAAAGCCTTGGTTGCAGGTGGTTATCAGACTAAGATGCTGTTACAAGTGCACGATGAAATCGTCCTTGAAGTTCCTAAATCTGAATTGGCAGAGATGAAAAAATTGGTCAAACAAACCATGGAAGAAGCCATTCAACTCAGTGTTCCCCTCATCGCAGATGAAAATGAAGGGGCAACCTGGTACGAGGCTAAATAAAAAGGGGGCTAGCCCTCCTTTTTTGTAGTAGAATTATGCAAGCCTTTTCAAATTGTGCTATACTGATGAAAAAGGAGGATTTCTATGAGTCAAGAATTTATCAATCCAAGTGATGGTGTGATTCGTCAGTATCTCGCAACGAGTAAAACCCTTGCTGTGGTGGGCTTGTCTGACCGTGAGGAAACAACTAGCAATCGAGTGACCAAGGAAATGCAGGCTCGGGGTTATAAAATTATCCCAGTCAATCCCAAGGCGGCAGGTGGCGAAATCTTGGGTGAAAAGGTTTATGCTAGCCTAGCTGAGATTCCTTTTCCTGTAGATATTGTCAATGTTTACCGTCGCAGCGAGTTTTTGCCTGATGTGGCGCGTGATTTTCTCAAAGCTGATGCCAAGATTTTTTGGGCACAGCTAGGACTTGAAAGTCTAGAAGCGGAAGAAATCTTGCGTGCTGGTGGATGCGATGACATTGTGATGAATCGCTGCATCAAGAGAGAACATACTCGCTTGATTGAGGAAGCATAAGAAAAAGGTAGCTGGTGGGCTACCTTTTGTGTTAGAAAATGCCGATAAGGGTCTGCATACCAAGACTGGTGAGAATGATGGCTATCCAGCAGATGGCTCCGAGAACAATGGATTTTCCGCTGGATTTGACCATAGCGACCAGATTTGTTTTGAGTCCGATAGCACTCATGGCCATGATAATGAGGAATTTGGAGAGTTGTTTGAGAGGGGTAAAGAAACTATTGGATACACCGAGAGAGGTCAATAGGGTGGTTAGGAGAGAGGCGAGGATGAAGTAAAGGATAAAAAGTGGGAAGACTTTTTTCAGTTGCAGGCCTTGCTTATTTTTTTGTTCTCGACTTTGCCAGTAGGAGAGAAAGAGAGTGATGGGGATAATAGCCAGAGTACGTGTGAGTTTGACAATGGTTGCGGATTCGAGGGTATTGGTCTGGTAGAGACTGTCCCAGGCGCTAGCTGTGGCTGTTACAGAGGAAGTATCATTGACCGCAGTTCCTGCAAAGAGGGCGAAGCCGTCATTTGATAGATGAAGCCAGGTACCTAGCGTTGGAAATATGAGCGCAGCCAAGACATTGAAGAAAAAGATAACGGAGATGGCTTGGGCTACTTCCTTTTCCTTGGCATGGATAACGGGCGCTGTCGCAGCAATGGCAGAACCACCACAGATTGAAGAACCTACTCCAACCAAGGTAGCCAGTTTTGTATCCAGTGCAAAGAAGCGCTGGAAGAAGTAGGCAATAATCAGAGCTATTGAGATAGTGGACAGGATGACAGGGAGTGAAGATTGGCCAACTGCGAAGACCTGCGAGATATTGAGACCAAAACCAAGCAAGATAACGGCATACTGGAGCAATTTCTTGGAACTAAAGGTCAATCCAGCATCCAGTTGTTTATAAGACGAGAGAAAGGGATGTAGGAGCATGCCTATGAAAATGGCAAAAACGGGCGCGCCAATAACAGGGAAGAATCCTCCTAAGTACCAAGATACGATAGAAATGAGAAAGCAGGCCAAGATACCTGCTCCATTTTTTGATAGAAATGACATAAAAACCTCCAAATAGAATCTGTTACCATTATAGACCTTTAAACAGGAAAAGTAAAATAGAAAGTGGAAAGCTATTCTCTAATGTATTTTTGCGGTCGGGGGGCTTTTGTAGTATAATAGAGATACGTTTTGAAAGTAGGAGGTATCTATGGACTTAACTAAGCGCTTTAATAAACAGTTAGATAAGATTCAAGTTTCGTTGATTCGTCAATTTGACCAGGCTATTTCGGAGATTCCTGGGGTCTTGCGTTTGACTTTGGGGGAACCTGATTTTACAACGCCAGATCATGTCAAGGAGGCAGCCAAGCGAGCGATTGATCAGAACCAATCCTACTATACAGGGATGAGTGGTCTGCTGACTCTACGTCAGGCAGCCAGTGACTTTGTTAAGGAAAAGTACCAACTGGACTATGCTCCTGAAAATGAAATCTTGGTTACAATTGGGGCGACAGAGGCTTTATCTGCTACTTTGACGGCTATTTTGGAAGAGGGAGATAAGGTACTTTTGCCAGCTCCTGCCTATCCAGGTTATGAACCGATTGTCAATCTAGTTGGGGCAGAGATTGTCGAGATTGACACAACTGAAAATGGTTTTGTCTTGACTCCTGAAATGTTGGAGAAGGCCATTTTGGAGCAGGGTGACAAGCTCAAGGCGGTTATTCTCAACTATCCAGCAAATCCGACAGGAATTACCTACAGTCGGGAGCAGTTGGAAGCCTTGGCAGCTGTTTTACGCAAGTACGAAATTTTCGTTGTCTGTGATGAGGTTTACTCAGAATTGACCTACACAGGCGAAGCCCATGTGTCTCTGGGAACCATGTTGAGAGATCAGGCTATTATTATCAATGGTCTATCTAAATCACATGCTATGACAGGTTGGCGTTTGGGTCTGATTTTTGCTCCTGCAGCCTTTACAGCTCAGTTGATTAAGAGTCACCAGTACTTGGTCACTGCTGCAAATACCATGGCTCAACATGCTGCGGTGGAAGCCTTGACAGCTGGTAAAAACGATGCGGAGCCCATGAAGAAGGAATACATCCAGCGTCGGGATTATATTATCGAGAAAATGACTGCTCTTGGTTTTGAGATTATCAAACCAGACGGTGCCTTCTATATCTTTGCTAAGATTCCAGCAGGCTACAATCAAGACTCCTTTGCTTTTTTGAAGGATTTTGCTCAGAAGAAGGCTGTTGCCTTTATCCCTGGTGCTGCCTTTGGACGTTACGGGGAAGGTTATGTGCGTCTGTCTTATGCGGCTAGCATGGAGACTATCACAGAAGCCATGAAACGGCTTGAGGAGTATATGAGAGAAGCATGATTCAATCTATCACGAGTCAAGGCTTGGTGCTCTACAATCGCAATTTTCGTGAGGATGATAAGCTAGTCAAGATTTTTACAGAGCAGGCTGGTAAGCGGATGTTTTTCGTCAAACACGCTGGTCAGTCTAAGCTGGCCCCTGTTATTCAGCCCTTGGTGCTGGCACGATTTCTCTTACGAATCAATGATGATGGGCTCAGTTACATTGAGGACTATCATGAGGTGATGACCTTTCCCAAGATTAATAGTGACCTCTTTGTCATGGCCTATGCGACCTATGTAGCGGCTCTTGCAGATGCTAGTTTGCAGGACAATCAGCAAGATGCCCCCTTGTTTGCTTTTTTACAAAAGACCTTGGAGTTGATGGAAGAGGGTTTGGATTATCAAGTTTTGACCAATATTTTTGAAATTCAAATCTTGACTCGATTTGGGATCAGCCTCAATTTTAATGAGTGTGTCTTTTGTCATCGGGTTGGTCAGGCTTTTGACTTTTCTTTCAAATATGGAGCCTGCCTCTGTCCAGAGCATTATCATGAGGATGAGAGACGTTGCCATCTCAATCCCAATATCCCTTATCTGCTCAATCAATTTCAAGCCATTGATTTTGAGACTTTGGAGACCATTTCGCTCAAGCCTGAAATCAAGCAAGAGTTACGCCAATTTATGGATCAACTCTACGAAGAATACGTTGGGATTCACCTAAAATCAAAGAAATTTATTGATTCCCTAGCAGACTGGGGACAATTACTAAAAGAGGAAAAGAAATGAAAAAAATCGCAGTAGATGCTATGGGGGGAGATTACGCACCTCAGGCCATCGTTGAGGGTGTCAATCAAGCCCTAGCTGACTTTTCAGATATCGAGGTTCAACTCTACGGAGATGAAGCTAAAATCAAGCAATATCTGACAGCGACAGAGCGCGTCAACATTATCCATACAGATGAGAAGATTGATTCAGACGATGAACCTACGAGAGCTATTCGGAAGAAGAAAAATGCCAGTATGGTCTTGGCAGCCAAGGCTGTCAAAGACGGCGAAGCAGACGCTGTTCTCTCAGCTGGGAATACAGGTGCTTTACTAGCAGCAGGATTTTTCATCGTGGGTCGTATCAAGAACATCGATCGTCCTGGGCTTATGTCGACTTTGCCGACTGTAGATGGGAGAGGTTTTGACATGCTGGACCTCGGTGCTAATGCGGAAAATACAGCCCAGCACCTCCATCAATATGCGGTTCTAGGATCCTTCTATGCTAAAAATGTCCGTGGCATTACGCAACCACGCGTTGGCTTGCTCAATAACGGAACAGAGAGTAGTAAGGGCGACCCGCTTCGTAAGGAAACTTATGAATTACTGGTGGCTGATGAAAGTTTGAACTTTATCGGAAACGTGGAAGCGCGTGATTTGATGAATGGCGTTGCGGATGTTGTCGTGGCAGATGGTTTCACGGGAAACGCTGTGCTCAAATCCATCGAAGGGACAGCTATGGGAATCATGGGCTTGCTCAAGACCGCTATTACAGGTGGAGGTCTTCGAGCGAAACTAGGTGCCCTTCTTCTAAAGGACAGCCTCAGAGGTTTGAAAAAACAGCTCAACTACTCAGATGTTGGTGGAGCGGTCTTGTTTGGTGTCAAGGCACCGGTTGTCAAGACTCATGGCTCAAGCGATGCCAAGGCTGTTTATAGTACAATCCGCCAAATTCGTACCATGCTAGAAACAGACGTAGTTGCCCAGACTGCGCGTGAATTTTCAGGAGAATAAAAGAGATGACAGAAAAAGAAATTTTTGACCGTATTGTGACCATTATCCAAGAGCGACAGGGAGAGGACTTTGTCGTGACAGAATCCTTGAGTCTGAAAGACGATTTGGATGCTGACTCAGTTGACTTGATGGAGTTTATCTTGACGCTGGAAGATGAATTTAATATCGAAATCAGTGATGAAGAAATTGACCAACTGCAAAGTGTAGGAGATGTGGTTAAAATCATTCAAGCAAAATAAAGATAAGAAGTTCCAAGGCATTTGCTTTGGAATTTTTCTTTGGTTCAAGTGACCGTTTAGGAACAGATTTAGTCTTTCTAGGGACAGTAGAAATCTGAGGAGAAATAAGGAATATAATGAAATTAGAAAAATCAATCTCCAAAAAGGAAATAAGAAATAAAGATCAAATGAAAATATCAATGAGTTTCTGCTAGAATGAAATTGTTAATATAGTCACAATTTTAATTGACTTTCCTTTTTTACAGGACTATAATGTAGATATAAAAAAGGATTTATTTTATAGTTGGGGGAAGGTGATGGCTATGTACTTTTGATAAACTAGTCTCTATCTTATGTTCTTGGAAATGTTAGGAGGTCTTATGGTTCAGGTTCATGAACCTGACATCTATTTTGCCTTCGTTTCTATTTGATTTTCTTACTTTGGATTTATCTATTTTAGGAGGAAATGGCTATGAAAAAATCTAAACTACTCACTCTTGGTTTGCTTGCAGGTGCTGGTCTACTATTGTCTATCAAGCAAGCACAAGCTGCAGATACTTGGATTAAAAATGGTGCTGACTGGAGTCTTTCTCAAGATGGCAGTTTCGCTAAGGATAAATGGGTGCAAAATGCTGGTTCTTGGTACCACTTTGACGGTTCTGGTAAAATGCAGACAGGCTGGCTCAAAGACGGAAATACATGGTACTCACTAGCAAATAGTGGCGCTATGCGCACTGGCTGGTACAAGGAAGGAAGCACATGGTACTCACTCGCAAATAGTGGTGCTATGCGCACAGGTTGGTACAAAGAAGGGTCTACATGGTATTACCTCAAAGACAGTGGCGCTATGGCAACAGGATGGGCGACTGCAAATGGTCAATGGTCTTACTTTGAAAAATCAGGTGCTATGGTAGCAGATAGAGCTGTTCCAGCAAGCGATGGGGAAAGTTATGTCATTGGTAAGGATGGTTATATGTTAACCAGACTCCCAAGTGAAGTTGAACAAGATCCTTTTGATGATACAGTTATTACAGATATCGTTACTTTGTCTGATGGTTATGACTATCACCTTGTTCATAAGAAAGATGGAGTTGTTATCGAAAAGAATGCCTGGTATATTAAACCTATTGTTGAACGTTTTTCTTATCAAAAGATTGGCGATATAAAACGAAATACTTTAGATGCCATTACTGATAATAAAAAACCAGGGGAAGAAATTGATCCTAAAGCTGTCATAAAGAATTTCCAAAACTTACCAAATAAGTATTACTTTGGAGCTGATGGACGTAAGGTTGCGAATCTACCAGAATTCACTACTCACTTCCCTATTCAAAAAGTTGGGTCTGAACTTTATCTTAAAAACTCAAGTCCAGTTATTAGTCTAGATTCATCTGGATTGACAATTAATGACAATAAACTTTATCTAAGAGCTGCCAATGATGATAATGGTAAACTTGTAACTGGATATTTTACAATGTTTATGGACGGATTATTATCTAAAGATCACCATATTTTGGGCTATGCAGATGAATCTGGTGAAATCGTGAAGATGAAAGTTTTGCCTAATGATTTCCGTGATTATATTGAAAAAGGAATTTCCGGTTTTTATGGAGAAACTGTTCGATACGACAGTTCAACAGGAAATGTTTCTGTTGTGAAATAAACTATCTGACATAGTAAAACGAAAAAAGCGAACAGCTTTGTATACTAGGAAGTCATGTTCGCTTTTATTCATAAAGTAATAGTTACTGTTTGGTCTCTGTTTCAAAAAAATCTGCTTGATAATAATCACTAACTTCTCTTTTCATTTCTTCTAGTAATCGACTTTCATCTGTTGATTCGAGTAAGGATAATCCTTTATTAATCATAGTATGATCTTCATTAACAATTCCCAGACGTACTTGAGCTACACCTAATAAATCGTATCGTTTCAATATTTTTGCTAAATCAAGACATTCTTGAATTAAGCATAGACAGTCATCTTTCTTCCCTGCTTCAAGGTACATTCGTGTCATATTGGCTAGAATGGAGTAATGAATACTTTGAATTGGACGATAATCTGTGTATTTATTTAGAGATTTTACAAGTCTTTTACGTAGCATTTCTAGTGAATCAATAGGGAAATGGAAAATGATCATCACTAGCAATCGTAAATCTGAGAGGAACCACTGATCTCTTTTTTCCAATTCTTTCCATAACTCCTCGGCCAAGGCTTGAGCTTTATCGGAAAACTGATTTTCAATCACTTCTATAAAAATGGTTAGTTCTTTCACAGCATGTTCTATTGGGATATCATTCTGCACTTCATCTAGATAAATTTGACATTTTGATAGCAGTGTCTTCATTTCTTCTAGATTAGGTGAAGAAATGACTTGATAATATTCTGAAAATAATTTCTTACGAGAATCCATTTGGTAATGTTGACAAATATAATGAAATTCATCGAAACTCATATCAATTTGCCTCAAAAGCAACTCCATAGTATCATACCTAGGAGTAGAATGATTATTTTCAAACTTAGATAAGTTAGAATGAGTAATATAGTCACCACAGACCTCATTTTGTGTAATCCCTTTTGACTTACGAATGTATTTATAAACTGAACCAATATCCCACCGCATATTTTTGCCTCCAAAAATGTTCCAAAAGTAGAAGTTTTAGGAAAATATTTATATTTAGTATATCATAAAGGTGTGGGGTGGGCAATGATGATAGAAAGAAGGTGTTGGTTGACTCTTAAGGATTATTAGGAGTTATGTAGAATGTTTATGATGGAAAAATATTTTTTGATAACTATTCAATAAAGGAGGAAATGGCTATGAAAAAATCTAAACTACTTACACTTGGTTTGCTTGCAGGTGCTGGTCTGCTATTGTCTATCAATCAAGTACAGGCTGCAGATACTTGGGTTAAAAATGGTGCTGACTGGAATCTTTCACAAGATGGCAGTCTCGCTAAAAACAAATGGGTGCAAAATGCTGGCTCTTGGTACCACTTTGACGGTTCTGGTAAAATGCAGACAGGCTGGCTCAAAGATGGTAACACATGGTATTCGCTCGCAGACAGTGGCGCCATGCGTACTGGCTGGTACAAGGAAGGTAACACATGGTACTCACTTGCAAATAGTGGTGCTATGCGCACAGGTTGGTACAAAGAAGGGTCCACATGGTATTACCTCAAAGACAGTGGTGCTATGGCAACAGGATGGGCGACTGCAAATGGTCAATGGTCTTACTTTGAAAAATCAGGTGCAATGGTAGCAGATAGAGCTGTTCCAGCAAGCGATGGGGAAAGTTATGTCATTGGTAAGGATGGTTATATGTTAACCAGACTCCCAAGTCAGGTTGAACAATCTCAAGCGGATGATACAATTATCAGAAATATTGTTACTTTGTCTGACGGGTATGATTATTATCTTATTTATACAAAAAATGGAGTCATTGTTGAAAAGAATGCCTGGTACATCAAACCAGAGTTTAAAAAGTTTTCTAATAAATATGGGGATTACGTTTCCAATACGATGTTGGCTTTAACAGATAATAAAGATCAAGGACAGGAAATTGATCCTAAAGCTGTTATAAAGAATTTCCAAAACTTACCAAACAGGTATTACTTTGGGGCAGATGGTCGTCGAGTAACAAATTTACCAGAAATGACCACCTATTCAGAGATTAAAAAAGTTGGAAATGATGTCTATCTAGAAAATCCGGGTGCACGACTTTTTCTTGGAGCTACCAGCTTCACAATCAATAATAATAAACTATATCACTTAGATGGTGCTAATGGCAAACTCAAAACAGGTTATTTTGCATTGATTGATGATAGACCAAGTTCTCATCACTATCATATTCTTGTTTATGCAGACCAATCTGGTGAAATTCTTAAAATGAAACGATTGCCAACAGGAATTTCAGATTATCTTAATAAAGAAATTGACGGTTTCTACGGTCAAACTGTTAAAATCGATAGTAAGACAGGAAATGTTTCTGTTGTGAAATAAACTATCTGACAGAGTAAAACGAAAAAAGCGAACAGCTTTGTCTACTAGGAAGTCATGTTCATTTCGCTATAGAATAGGAGGAAATGGCTATGAAAAAATCTAAACTACTTACACTTGGTTTGCTTGCAGGTGCTGGTCTGCTTTTGTCAATCAATCAAGCACAGGCTGCAGATACTTGGGTTAAAAATGGCGCTGACTGGAATCTTTCTCAAGATGGAAGCTTAGCTAAAAATAAATGGGTACAAAATGCTGGCTCTTGGTATCACTTCGATGATTCTGGTAAAATGCAGACAGGCTGGCTCAAAGACGGCAATACCTGGTATTCACTAGCAGATAGTGGGGCTATGCGTACTGGATGGTACAAGGAAGGCAATACCTGGTATTCACTAGCAGATAGTGGAGCTATGCGTACAGGTTGGTACAAAGAAGGGTCTACATGGTACTATCTTCGTTTTAGTGGTTCTATGCAGACAGGTTGGGAGTGCATAGATAATAATTGGTATTATTTCGAACAATCAGGTGCAATGGCCTCTGATAGAGTTGTAAATTCTAGTGATGGGACAGGCTATATTCTCAGCAAGGATGGCCATATGTTCACTTTACAAAATAGCCCTTATAAACATGGTGACATTGTTCGTTTAGGCGATGGATATGAATATCTGATTAAAGCAAAATTTGACGGAAATAACTTTACTGATGTTATCGTGGATAAAAACACTTGGCATATTAAACCTGAGTTCAAGAAGTTTTCCGACAAATATGGGGATGAGGTTGCAAATACAACCTTAGCTTTAGTAGATAATAAAGAAGAAGGACAAGAAATTGATCCTAAAGCTGTTATTCGTAATTTCCAAAATCTACCAGGTCGATATTACTTTGGAGCAGATGGTCGTAGAGTATTACCACTTCCAGAGATGACAACTAGATCAGAAATCAAAAAAGTTGGCAATGATCTTTATCTAGAAGACCCAGGTGTACGACTTCGATTGGATAACTTCACAATCAATAACAATAAACTATACTATTTAGATAATGGACAAGGTAAGCTCAAAACAGGTTACTTTGTACTGATTGATGATGGTATGGCTACAACCCACTATCACTTACTTGTATATGCAGACCAATCTGGAGAAGTTCTTAAGATGAAACGCTTGCCATCAAGATTTATAGATTATCGCGATAAAGAAATCGATGGTTTCTATGGTCAAAAAATTAAGATTACACAGCCAAATAAGTATGAATATTACAAGGTTCTTGTGGTAAAATAAATAGATAAGCAATCTTCACAACGAATATAAAATTAAAACGTGCAAATCATTTTCAAGAGGCTTTAGATTTCTTGTATTTTAAAAGAAACTAAAGCCTTTTGTGGATGTATTGTTTTTCAGAAAGTATGAAAAACTAGAGAGTTGTATCGGGGAGATAAATATTATTTCGCTTAAATAAATTAGGAGTCGTTTTATTCTATGATTATTTTAGAATTCTTAGTTTCTGTGCTATATATTCTGTTGGTAGTCGTTTCAACCATGGTGCCTACTATTTATTTGGGTGCTCAAATTTCCCCAGAATTTTATAAAAAACGTTATTGGATACTTATATTTTTAATTAGTTTATCTGCTCGTCAAACATTTGGAGAATTATTTCATATAGGAGTTCTTCTCTTCTTTTACTGTATTTTTTTATTAGTATTGCACAAGGGAAAAGGGGAATCTCTTTTTCTTTCTCTGTATCTTTTTCTCTTCTTTCAAAGTATTCGTTATTTATTTTTGACAATTTGGATTCGTGTATTATCTGGTGAGCATTGTTGTTTCGTAGATTCGTTTTCTACTTTATATATATCTATATTTGATTTATTATCAATCTTTCTATGTTGTAAAATTATGAAGCGTTGGTCTTTGGATTTGAATTTATTCTTTTCAGATACTTTTAAAACCCACTATCGTAAGAGTTTTTTCATTATCCTACCTCTGACTGGATTTAGGATATTCTCTTCGTTCATGACCAATAGAAATAGTTCTTTTTACGTTCGCTTTGACACGACCATTTCTCTCCTGATTTTCATTCTCTTTTTCTCCTGGCTCTTTTATATCAGACACTTAGAGCAGGTTTATCGTGATGAGCAGACCATTCAGAGACAGGAAGATGAGAATCGTTCCTTGCAAGGGATGGTGGATAAGCTGGGTCATCTCTATGATGAAGTTCGAGGTTTCCGTCATGATTTTGCAGGGATTGTCGCCAGCATGGAGCCTGCCATAGCGAATCAAGACATGGCTGAGGTGTCTACCATTTATCAAGATGTCTTTCTAAAGACAAATGAAAAGCTGAGAAAGGCGGATTACACGGCCTTTAATCTCCACAATATCCATGATATAGCCATTCGCAATACCTTGGCAAAAGCCATGATTGTGGCAGATAAGCAAGGAATTCATTTTAGTTTGGAGACGGTGGGGGTTGTCGAAGAGCTGGCATTGCCTATGTTGGAGGCTATCCGTATCCTCTCTATCCTCACGACAAATGCCTTAGAAGCAGCCAGTGAGTCTGAAAATCCGCAGATTCGGGTTGCTTTGTTGGCAGGTGATAGGAGTGTCCGTTTTATCATTGAAAATACTCGTAAGAAAGAAGAACTGAATCCCAGCATTCTCAGTCAAAAGGGGTATTCGACAAAGGGTAACCACAGTGGATTGGGCTTAGCGACCTTGGAGGATATGGTTTTTCATTATGATTTAAACTTAGATACTCAGCTAGGAGAGACGACTTTTAGACAAGATTTAGAATTACCATTTAAGGGATGAGAAACGAGGGGGAGAGGAATGAGAATTTTAGTTTTGGAAGACGATAGAGTCCAGCAGGGACGGATAGAGCAGACTTTACTAGATATTGGTCGCTCTCGCAATTTGAGATTGGAAATTGATATTGCCAAAAACTATGGAGATGTTGAAAAGTATTCTCAGTATTTTGACCATTACCAACTCTATTTATTGGATTTAGAGATTGATGGAGAGTGTGATTGGATAGTATGATTTTGACTTTTATTAAGGAAACTCTATTTGCTTTATTGTTGATAGTCTCCATTATAGTTCCTCCAATCTATCTAGGTTACCAAATTACACCGGAATTTCGTAAAAAGAGATACGTAGTCTATTTACTAATGATGCAAGCAATAGCTGGTAAAACTTTTTTTGAAATTATGTATTTGGAAGTTTTAATCTTTTTTTACCTGATTTTCTACATGAATAGGAAGAAAAAGGGAGAATCTTTATTTCTTTCACTCTATCTTTTTAGTTTTTATCAGAGTATTCGCTATTTATTGGTATTGTTCTATATTCGGATGTTAGATATAGATATGCTATCAGAAGTAGGAAATGGGATTGTTAACTCTTCTTTTTCCCTATTAGCTATCGTACTAACAGTAGTTATGATGAAGCGTTGGTCTTTGGATTTGGATTTATTTTTTTCAGATGCTTTCAAACCCCACTATCGTAAGAGTTTTTTCATTATCCTACCTCTGACTGGATTTAGGATATTCTCTTCGTTTATGACCAATAGAAATAGTTCTTTCTACGTTCGTTTTGACACGACCATTTCTCTCCTGATTTTCATTCTCTTTTTCTCTTGGCTCTTTTATATCAGACACTTAGAGCAGGTTTATCGTGATGAGCAGACCATTCAGAGACAGGAAGATGAGAATCGTTCCTTGCAAGGAATGGTGGATAAGTTGGGTTATCTCTATGATGAGGTTCGAGGTTTCCGTCATGATTTTGCAGGGATTGTCGCCAGTATGGAGCCTGCCATAGCGAATCAAGACATGACTGAAGTTTCTACCATCTATCGAGATGTCTTTCTAAAGACCAATGAAAAGCTGAGAAAGGCGGATTACACAGCCTTTAATCTTCACAATATCCACGACATAGCCATTCGCAATACCTTGGCAAAAGCCATGATTGTGGCAGATAATCAAGGAATTCATTTTAGTTTGGAGACGGTGGGGGTTGTCGAAGAGCTGGCATTGCCTATGTTGGAGGCTATCCGTATCCTCTCTATCCTCACGACAAATGCCTTAGAGGCAGCGAGTGAGTCTGAAAATCCGCAGATTCGGGTTGCTTTGTTGGCAAGTGATAGGAGTGTCCGTTTTATCATTGAAAACACTCGTAAGAAAGAAGAACTGAATCCCAGCATTCTCAGTCAAAAGGGTTACTCTACCAAGGGTAACCACAGTGGACTGGGCTTGGCAACCTTGGAGGATATGGTTTTTCATTATGATTTAAACTTAGATACCCAGCTAGGAGAGATGACTTTTAGACAAGATTTAGAATTGCCATTTAAGGATGAGAAACGAGAGGGAGAGGAATGAGAATTTTAGTTTTAGAAGACGACAGAGTCCAGCAGGGGCGGATAGAGCAGACTTTACTAGATATTGGTCGCTCTCGCAATTTGAGATTGGAAATTGATATTGCCAAAAACTATGGAGATGTTGAAAAGTATTCTCAGTATTTTGACCATTACCAACTCTATTTATTGGATTTAGAGATTGATGGAGAGCGTGAACGGGGCTTTCAGGTTGCTCAACAGGTTCGGGAGCGAGATCCCTTTACAAGTATTGTCTTTGTGTCCACGCACTCGGAGGCCTTGCCTCTAGCTTTTCGCTACCACTTGTCTGCCTTGGATTTTATTTCCAAGGATCAGTCAGAGGAAGATTATCGTTATCAGTTGGAACGCTGTCTGGACTATGTACTGGCAGTGGATAAGAGGGAAAATATGCGTCTCTTTACCTATAGTTTTGAGGGGAGACGGGGCTTTACTCTACCCTACCATGAGATTTTAGCCTTTGAAACCTCAGTGGAATCTCATCGTATCAAGGTCTATTATGCCAATCATTCTATCAAGACCATTTATGGCAGTCTCAAGGATATTGCTGCCAAGGCTGAAAAAGATTACTTTGTCTATGCTAATCGCAATACGTTAGTCAGTTTACAGGCTATTGAAGAGATGACTGCGACAGAAGTGACCCTGTTAGAAGGCTTGCATTTCCCCGTATCACGGACAGCCAGAAGAACCCTTAAAAAACATCTCAATGTCTAATATCTGTTAGACTTGGATGAGTTTATCAATAAGAATGTCGGAAAATTTTCTGATATTCTTATTTTTTTGACTTCTTTTTCGAATAGATAAGTAAGAGGAGAAGGAAAGGAGCCTAGTTCATGTATCTACCAATTTTTTATCCGTGGTTTACTAAATTATTTTTCAAATAAATTTAATTAGTTGTACATTTTTGAATTGTTTTTCGAATAGATAAGTAAGAAGAAAAGGAAGGAGCCTAGCTCATGTTTATATCAATGTTCTACCCATGGTTCACTGAGTTATTTTTTAAATAAATTTAATTTAGTTGTACATTTTCGAAATTTTTTCGATTAGATAAGTAAGAGGAAAAGGAAAGGAGTTTGCTTCATGTATCTACCAATTTTCTATTCATGGTACATTAAATTATTTTTCAAATAAATTTAATTTAGTTGTACATTTTCGAAATTTTTTTCGAATAGATAAGTGAGAGAAAAAGAAAGGAGTCTGGTTTATGTATCTACCGATTTTCTATTCATGGTACATTAAATTATTTTTTAAATAAAATTTAATTTAGTTGTTCATTTTCGAATTATTTTTCGAATAAATAAGTAAGAGGAAAAAGAAAGGAATAAAATAATGAAAGAACATTACTATGGATTTGTTGAGCTAACTTCGGAAGAATTGACCGATATTCAAGGTGGAGAAAGTTGGGCGAAGACCCTTGCAGATTGGTACCTTGGATTTCGTAGAGGTTTAGGTTTTTAGGAGGATAAGCAATGAATGAAATGAATGATAAGTATACTGTTGAGGTATTAAAGGAAAGCGACTTAGCTTTGCTGGTGGGTGGTAGCAAGGAAAGTTATCAACGGGGTCTAATTACAGGTCTATTGTTACGCGGTGTATTTATTGGAACCCCATTTTTTAGAAGATAAGATTTAGAAAAAATAGAACAAGAGGAGAAAAAAGATGACAAATTTTGACAAAATGGAACAGAACTTTGTAGCTCTTACAGAAGAAGAGTTGATGAATGTAGATGGGGGAGCATTACCTCTTGTAATCGCTGGAGTGTCTATTTGGAAGATAGGTGCAGCAGTAGCAGGTGGAGCAGCAGCGCTTTTTGCTGGAGGAGCAGCTTTAGGGTATTATGCGAATAGACCATAATCTGATTATAGTCAGAGAGGCATTTCTATGTTTTTAAAAAAAGAAGTGATATTACTAGGGGTATTGTTATCGATACGTATTATTTTTACTATCGTTCAAATTTTAATTGACTATAAAATATTATCTGGACAGTATAGTGTAAATTTTATGGATATTTCAGAAGTATTTACTTATCCAATACTCATTTTAATCATTTACATAGCAATAAAATATAATACAAAGGAGTAATGACGAATATGAACTTAGAACAATTTTATCAATTATCTGACGATGAATTAGTGGGAACAAAAGGTGGTTTTGGTCTTGCGGAAGCAGTTGGGATTGCAGGAGTACTGAATGCTGCTGTACAAATTTTTAATGCTGGTTACAAATTTGGTTCAGATTTTGCTCGCCGTGGGCGTTAGATAATGAACAACCGCAACCTTAATCTTAATACATTGTTACCTAAACTAGCCACGATATGTCCTTTGTTGGGAATAACTCTTAATGTCGCGCTTCATGTGATTCGTACAGGTTCGTTAGTATCCTTTAATTGGCAATGGACTTTGGTTGGTTTGCTTTTCTCAGCATATTTTGGTATTTTTCGCAAAGATTTGTCAAAAAATAATCAAAGATATAAATGATGAATCTGAATCAAAGGGATTTTGTGCATGTGAATGGTAGAGCTTCCCGCCATTTCTTGTCAGGTAATTAGGAGTTTCTTATGAAAACATTTTTATTAGGCTTTGCTGAGGGTTATTTTACCGTATCGCTCATAATCTACATCGCAACGTATTTGATTTTGAAAAATCCAATCAATATCCTATTTTATCCAGAAATTTACCCTGTTTTATTTGGGCTCTTTTATCTAGGATATAAGGTCAATAAAAAGCAAGTAGAGTGAGCAGTTAAGAATGACTTGTTAGTCTGTGCTAAAATGACTAGAGTATAATCTCAGAATGCATCACATTGGAGTTTAATATGAAATTCGTTAAATCAATATTGAAAGTTTTGCCTGAAATCATGGTATTACTTAGTTCAATGTCTTATATCATCGTCAGATTAGTAGCTGACATAAATAAAGTTTCTTTACCTACTTGGTTTGATAATTCTAATATACCCACGGTTGCATTATTTATGATGGTCTTCATTCTTTTATATAGAAGTAAAGAAAAAAAAGAATGGATAAATTTGAGGTAGTAGACAATCTATGGGGAAATAGGAGTCTTGTAGTGACGAATCAAAAAAGGAGTAACTATGAATCGTAATTTAGAACGGTGTTATCTATTCTGACTATGAATAGATCATACCAGAGGTGGCTTAGAAATAGCAGGGACATTAAAAATTGAATTAACTTTAAATAGGATGTCGTAAAGGTTACTATCAATGATTTATTTGTCCCAAGCTTGCCTAGGGTGTCAGTAAAACATCACTTTCCTTTCATATCATATTTTTAGTAGGTAGGACGTTTGTTCTGCCTATTTTTTGCCAAAAAAGTGTAGTTGAGCTGTTTATTTGGAGTTTTACATGTATTTTTTGATAAAATTTGATAAAATAGGTATAGAAATTAGGAGAGTTGAAGAAAAAAATGAATAAGATTTTAAAATATTTTTTAGTATTTGTTTTTTTATTTTTAATGAATATTTTCATCTTTAAGATACTAGCAACTCTGGGATTTCAGCTGACAATGAGTGAAAAGAATTATATTGTACCACCGCTGTTTTCGATTATCGTTTTATACATGATTGACAAAAGAATTAGGAAGAAAAAGAAATAAATATATTTTCTAGGTAGAACATTTGTTCTACCTATTTTTAAATCCCAAAAGTGCATTTGGGAGGTAGATAGGCGCATTTGGGGAAGAAGTCCAGTTTTTGTTTGGGGATTGGGGTAAGATAGTTGTTATCAGATGAGTTTATACTCTTCGAAAATCAAATTCAAACCACGTCAACGTCGCCTTGCCGTAGATATGTGACTGACTTCGTCAGTCCTATCTACAACCTCAAAACAGTGTTTTGAGCAGCCTGCGGCTAGTTTTCTAGTTTGCTCTTTGATTTTCATTGAGTATTAGGAAAAAGGAGATGAATATGAAATTTGGGAAACGTCACTATCGTCCGCAAGTGGATCAGATGGACTGCGGTGTAGCTTCATTAGCCATGGTTTTTGGTTACTATGGTAGTTATTATTCTTTGGCTCACTTGCGAGAATTGGCCAAGACGACCATGGATGGGACGACGGCTTTGGGCTTGGTTAAGGTGGCAGAGGAGATTGGTTTTGAGACGCGAGCAATTAAGGCGGATATGACGCTTTTTGACTTGCCAGATTTGACTTTTCCTTTTGTTGCTCATGTGCTTAAGGAAGGGAAATTGCTCCACTACTATGTGGTGACTGGGCAGGATAAGGATAGCATTCATATTGCTGATCCGGATCCTGGGGTGAAATTGACCAAACTGCCACGTGAGCGTTTTGCGGAAGAATGGACAGGAGTGACTCTTTTTATGGCACCTAGTCCAGACTACAAGCCTCATAAGGATCAAAAGAATGGTCTGCTCTCTTTTATCCCTATATTAGTGAAGCAGCGTGGCTTGATTGCTAATATCGTTTTGGCAACACTCTTGGTAACCTTGATTAATATTGTGGGTTCTTATTATCTGCAGTCTATCATTGATACCTATGTGCCAGATCAGATGCGTTCGACGCTGGGGATCATTTCTATTGGGCTGGTTATCGTCTATATTCTCCAGCAGGTCTTGTCTTACGCTCAGGAGTATCTCTTACTTGTTTTGGGGCAACGCTTGTCGATTGACGTGATTTTATCCTATATCAAGCATGTTTTTCACCTACCTATGTCCTTTTTTGCGACACGTCGGACAGGGGAAATCGTGTCTCGTTTTACAGATGCCAACAGTATCATTGATGCGCTGGCTTCGACCATTCTTTCGATTTTCCTAGATGTGTCAACGGTTGTCATTATTTCTCTTGTTTTATTTTCACAAAATACCAATCTCTTTTTCATGACCTTATTGGCACTTCCTATCTACACAGTGATTATCTTTGCCTTTATGAAGCCGTTTGAAAAGATGAATCGGGATACCATGGAAGCCAATGCGGTTTTATCTTCTTCTATCATTGAGGACATCAACGGTATTGAGACTATCAAGTCCTTGACCAGTGAAAGTCAGCGTTACCAAAAAATTGACAAGGAATTTGTGGATTATCTGAAGAAATCCTTTACCTATAGTCGGGCAGAGAGTCAGCAAAAGGCTCTGAAAAAAGTTGCCCATCTCTTGCTCAATGTCGGCATTCTCTGGATGGGAGCTGTTCTGGTCATGGATGGCAAGATGAGTTTGGGGCAGTTGATTACCTATAATACCTTGCTTGTTTACTTTACCAATCCTTTGGAAAATATCATCAATCTGCAAACTAAGCTTCAGACAGCGCAGGTCGCCAATAACCGTCTAAATGAAGTGTATTTGGTAGCCTCGGAGTTTGAGGAGAAGAAAACAGTTGAGGATTTGAGCTTGATGAAGGGAGAGATGACTTTCAAGCAGGTTTACTATAAGTATGGCTATGGTCGAGATGTTTTGTCGGATATCAATTTGACTATTCCTCAGGGTTCTAAGGTGGCTTTTGTGGGGATTTCAGGGTCAGGTAAGACGACCTTGGCCAAGATGATGGTTAATTTTTACGACCCAAGTCAGGGAGAGATTAGTCTGGGTGGTGTCAATCTCAATCAGATTGATAAAAAGGCTCTGCGCCAGTATATTAATTATCTGCCTCAACAGCCTTATGTCTTTAACGGAACGATTTTGGAGAATCTTCTTTTGGGAGCCAAGGAGGGGACGACTCAAGAAGATATCTTACGGGCGGTCGAATTGGCAGAGATTCGGGAGGATATCGAGCGGATGCCCCTGAATTACCAGACAGAATTGACTTCGGATGGGGCAGGGATCTCAGGTGGTCAACGTCAGAGAATTGCTCTGGCGCGTGCTCTCTTGACAGATGCACCGGTCTTGATTTTGGACGAGGCGACCAGCAGTTTGGATATTTTGACAGAGAAGCGGATTGTTGATAATCTCATGGCTTTGGACAAGACCTTGATTTTCATTGCCCACCGCTTGACCATTGCTGAGCGGACAGAGAAGGTTGTTGTCTTGGATCAGGGCAAGATTGTCGAAGAAGGAAAGCATGCTGATTTGCTTGCACAGGGTGGTTTTTACGCCCATTTGGTGAATAGCTAGAAAGAGGAGAGGATGAAACCAGAATTTTTAGAAAGTGCGGAGTTTTACAATCGTCGTTACCATAATTTTTCCAGTCGGGTGATTGTACCCATGTCTCTTCTGCTCGTGTTTTTGCTTGGCTTTGCAACTTTGGCAGAGAAGGAGATGAGTTTGTCAACTAGAGCTACTGTTGAGCCTAGTCGTATCCTTGCAAATATCCAGTCAACTAGCAACAATCGCATTCTTGTCAATCATTTGGAAGAAAATAAGCTGGTTAAGAAGGGGGATCTTCTGCTTCAATATCAGGAAGGGGCAGAAGGTGTTCAAGCGGAGTCCTATGCCAGTCAGTTGGACATGCTCAAGGATCAAAAAAAGCAATTGGAGTATTTGCAGAAGAGTCTGCAAGAAGGGACGGATTACTTTCCAGAGGAGGATAAGTTTGGCTACCAGGCCACCTTTCGCGACTACATCAGTCAAGCAGGCAGTCTTAGGGCTAGTACATCGCAACAAAACGAGACTATCGCGTCCCAGAATGCAGCAGCTAGTCAAACCCAAGCTGAAATCGGCAACCTCATCAGTCAAACAGAGGCTAAAATTCGCGATTACCAGACAGCTAAGTCAGCTATTGAAACAGGTGCTTCCTTGGCCAGTCAGAATCTAGCCTACTCTCTCTTCCAGTCCTACAAGTCTCAGGGCGAGGAAAATCCGCAAGCTAAGGCACAAGCAGTTGCGCAGGTAGAAGCACAGCTTTCTCAGTTAGAATCTAGTCTTGCTACTTATCGTGTCCAGTATGCAGGTTCAGGTATCCAGCAAGCCTATGCGTCAGGCTTAAGCAGTCAATTGGAGTCTCTCAAATCCCAACACTTGGCAAAGGTTGGTCAGGAATTGACCCTTCTAGACCAGAAAATCTTGGAAGCAGAGTCAGGTAAGAAGGTACAGGGAAATCTTCTAGACAAGGGGAAAATTACGGCCAGTGAGGATGGGGTGCTTCACCTTAATCCTGAGACTAGTGATTCTACCATGGTTGCAGAAGGTGGCCTACTAGCCCAACTCTATCCGTCCTTGGAAAAAGAAGGGAAAGCCAAACTAACAGCTTATCTTAGTTCAAAAGATGTAGCAAGAGTCAAGATTGGGGACTCTGTTCGTTATACTACGACTCATGATGCCAAGAATCAAATTTTCCTAGATTCTACGATTACCAGCATAGATGCGACAGCTACCAAGACTGAGAAAGGGAATTTCTTTAAAATCGAGGCGGAGACTAATCTAACTTCTGAGCAGGCTGAAAAACTTCGGTATGGGGTGGAAGGTCGTCTGCAGATGATTACGGGCAAGAAAAGTTATCTGCGCTATTATTTGGATCAGTTTTTGAATAAAGAGTAATGTTCGTGTTTTTGGAGTTATACTCAATGAAAATCAAAGAGCAAACTAGAAAACTAGCCGCAGGCTGTACTTGAGTACGGCAAGGCGACGTTGACGCGGTTTGAATTTGATTTTCGAAGAGTATTAAATGATTTTAAAACTGTGAGAAAGATACTTCTTGCAGTTTTTTCTTTACGATTTTTAGAGTTAATGTGTTATTTATTCGGTTAAATTCTTGTAATTTTAGGTTTTTTGTGGTAGAATGTGCTCAAGTAATACGAAAGGCGAACTTTAAAATGTCAAAACAATTGATCTATTCGGGAAAAGCTAAAGACATCTATACAACTGAGGATGAAAATCTTATTATTTCAACTTACAAGGACCAGGCGACTGCTTTCAATGGTGTCAAGAAGGAGCAGATTGCAGGCAAGGGAGTATTGAATAATCAGATTTCATCTTTTATTTTTGAGAAATTAAATGCGGCTGGTGTGGCGACTCACTTTGTGGAGAAGCTTTCAGACACGGAACAACTCAATAAAAAGGTTAAGATTATTCCTTTGGAAGTCGTGCTCCGCAACTATACTGCTGGTTCCTTTTCAAAACGTTTTGGTGTAGACGAAGGTATCGCATTTGAGACTCCGATTGTCGAATTTTACTATAAAAATGATGATTTGGATGATCCCTTTATCAATGATGAGCATGTGAAATTTCTAAAGATTGCGGATGACCAGCAGATTGCCTACTTGAAGGAAGAAACCCGTCGTATCAATGAACTCTTGAAAGCTTGGTTTGCTGAGATTGGGCTTAAGTTGATTGACTTTAAGCTAGAGTTCGGTTTTGACAAGGATGGCAAGATTATCTTAGCAGATGAATTTTCACCAGATAACTGCCGTTTGTGGGATGCGGATGGCAACCACATGGATAAGGATGTTTTCCGTAGGGGACTAGGTGAATTAACCGATGTTTATGAAGTTGTTTGGGAAAAGTTGCAGGAATTGAAATAATCTGTTTGCAACGGAAAACCTTCGTCTCTCAACTAAAAGGACTTAGGCTGAAAAGGTCCCCCGACCTTTTCACTCCGTAGAGGATTGGGAGAACTAACCGACGTTTACGAGATTGTTTGGGAAAAGTTGCAAGAATTGAAATAACAACCTCAAGGTCGTTGGAACATTGTAAGAGCTGAAATAAAGGAATAAGAATTGATGGATAAACGTATTTTTGTTGAAAAAAAGGCTGATTTTCAGGTCAAGTCAGAGAGTTTGGTTAGAGAACTCCAGCATAACTTGGGACTTTCAAGCTTGAAAAGTATTCGTATTGTGCAAGTGTATGATGTCTTTAGCTTGGCTGAGGACTTGTTTGCGCCTGCAGAGAAACACATTTTCTCTGAGCAGGTGACAGACCATGTCTTGGATGAAGCTGCTGTACAGGCGGATCTTGCCAACTATGCTTTCTTTGCCATTGAAAGCCTGCCAGGGCAGTTTGACCAGCGTGCGGCTTCTTCACAGGAAGCCTTGCTTTTGTTGGGAAGTTCGAGTGATGTGACGGTTAATACAGCACAATTGTACTTGGTCAATAAAGATATTGATGCGACTGAGTTGGAAGCAGTCAAAAACTACTTACTCAACCCAGTTGATTCTCGTTTCAAGGACATCACAACAGGGATTGCCAAGCAGGAATTTTCAGAGTCGGACAAGACCATTCCTAAATTGACTTTCTTTGAAAGTTATACAGCAGAAGACTTTGCCCGCTACAAGGCAGAGCAAGGGATGGCCATGGAAGTGGATGATTTGCTCTTTATCCAAGACTACTTTAAGTCAATAGGGCGCGTGCCGACGGAAACAGAGCTCAAGGTTTTGGACACTTACTGGTCTGACCACTGCCGTCATACGACTTTTGAAACAGAGTTGAAACAGATTGATTTCTCAGCATCGAAATTCCAAAAGCAATTGCAGGCGACTTATGACAAGTATATTGCCATGCGTGATGAGTTGGGCCGTTCGGAGAAACCACAAACCTTGATGGACATGGCGACTATTTTCGGTCGTTATGAGCGTGCTAATGGACGTTTGGACGATATGGAGGTGTCTGACGAAATCAATGCCTGCTCGGTTGAAATCGAAGTGGACGTTGATGGTGTCAAGGAACCTTGGCTCCTCATGTTTAAAAACGAAACCCACAACCACCCAACGGAAATTGAGCCATTTGGTGGAGCGGCTACTTGTATCGGTGGAGCCATTCGTGACCCGTTGTCAGGCCGTTCCTACGTTTACCAAGCCATGCGTATCTCTGGTGCGGGTGATATTACAGCTCCGATTTCGGAAACTCGCGCTGGTAAATTGCCACAACAGGTCATTTCTAAGACAGCTGCTCATGGTTATTCTTCATATGGTAACCAGATTGGGCTTGCGACGACCTATGTTCGTGAATATTTCCACCCAGGTTTTGTAGCTAAACGTATGGAGTTAGGTGCAGTAGTCGGTGCGGCTCCCAAGGGCAATGTGGTTCGTGAAAAACCGGAAGCTGGTGACGTGATTATCTTGCTCGGTGGTAAGACTGGACGTGATGGTGTAGGGGGTGCAACGGGATCTTCTAAGGTTCAAACAGTTGAGTCTGTAGAGACTGCTGGAGCTGAGGTACAAAAAGGGAATGCCATCGAAGAACGCAAGATTCAACGCCTTTTCCGTAATGGCGATGTGACTCGTCTTATCAAGAAATCCAACGACTTTGGTGCTGGTGGTGTCTGTGTAGCTATCGGTGAATTGGCAGACGGCCTTGAAATCGATCTTAATAAAGTGCCTCTTAAATACCAAGGCTTGAATGGTACCGAAATTGCAATCTCTGAATCACAAGAACGGATGGCGGTCGTGGTTCGTCCTGAAGATGTGGATGCCTTCGTTGCCGAATGTAACAAAGAAAATATTGACGCTGTTGTTGTTGCGACAGTAACTGAAAAACCAAATTTAGTCATGCACTGGAATGGTGAAACCATTGTCGACTTGGAACGTCGTTTCCTTGATACAAATGGTGTGCGCGTGGTCGTCGATGCTAAGGTTGTGGATAAGGATGTCAAGCTTCCAGAAGAACGTCAAACATCTGCTAACACACTTGAAGCAGATACTCTTGAGGTTCTATCTGACTTGAACCACGCTAGTCAAAAAGGTTTGCAAACCATCTTTGACTGTTCGGTCGGTCGTTCAACGGTTAATCACCCACTTGGTGGTCGTTACCAACTCACACCAACTGAGGCATCTGTGCAAAAATTACCAGTTCAACACGGTGTGACTCATACCGCGTCTGTCATGGCTCAAGGTTTCAACCCTTACCTAGCAGAATGGTCTCCATACCACGGTGCTGCTTATGCGGTTATTGAAGCGACTGCTCGTTTGGTTGCTGCTGGTGCAAACTGGTCTAAGGCTCGTTTCTCATACCAAGAATATTTCGAGCGCATGGACAAACAGGCAGAGCGTTTCGGTCAGCCAGTAGCCGCCCTTCTAGGCTCTATCGAAGCACAAATCCAACTTGGCTTGCCATCTATCGGTGGGAAGGACTCCATGTCTGGGACCTTTGAAGAATTGACCGTACCACCAACCTTGGTTGCCTTTGGGGTGACGACGGCAGATAGCCGTAATGTGCTCTCTCCAGAATTTAAAGCTGTTGGGGAAAATATTTACTACATCCCAGGTCAAGCCCTCTCTGCAGAGATTGATTTTGACTTGATTAAGAAAAACTTTACTTGGTTTGAAGCCATCCAAGCTGAACACAAAGTAACATCTGCATCAGCTGTCAAATACGGCGGTGTGCTTGAAAGCTTGGCTCTTGCTACCGTTGGAAACCATATCGGAGCAGAGATAACCTTGTCTGAGCTTGAAAGTTCTTTGACAGCACAATTGGGCGGATTTGTCTTTACATCGCCTCAAGAAATTGCTGGAGTAGAGAAAATCGGACAAACAAAAGCAGACTTTACACTGACTGTCAATGGTGTGAAGCTAGATGGACACAAACTTGACAGTGCTTTCCAAGGCAAATTGGAAGAAGTTTACCCAACAGAATTTGCACAAGCCAAAGAACTTGCTGAAGTACCAGCTGTGGCATCAGATGTTGTGATTAAAGCTAAAGAAAAGGTTGAAAAACCTGTGGTTTATATCCCAGTATTTCCGGGAACCAACTCAGAATATGACTCAGCTAAGGCCTTTGAAAAAGAAGGCGCAGAGGTCAACTTGGTGCCATTTGTGACCTTGAATGAAGAGGCCATTGCCAATTCAGTTGAAACTATGGTTGACAACATCGGCAAGGCTAACATTCTCTTCTTTGCAGGTGGATTCTCAGCTGCGGATGAGCCAGATGGTTCAGCCAAGTTTATCGTCAACATCCTGCTCAATGAAAAAGTGCGTGCAGCTATTGATAGCTTTATCGCCCGTGGTGGCTTGATTATTGGTATCTGTAATGGATTCCAGGCTTTGGTCAAATCAGGTCTTCTTCCATACGGGAACTTTGAAGATGCCAAAAGTACTAGCCCAACCCTCTTCTACAATGATGCCAACCAACACGTGGCCAAGATGGTAGAAACTCGCATTGCCAATACCAACTCACCATGGTTGACTGGTGTGCAAGTGGGTGATATCCACGCCATTCCTGTTTCGCACGGTGAAGGGAAATTTGTCGTGACAGCTGAGGAATTTGCAGAGCTCCGTGACAATGGACAAATCTTTAGCCAATACGTGGACTTCGAAGGCAAACCAAGTATGGATTCTAAGTACAATCCAAATGGTTCTGTCCATGCCATCGAAGGAATTACCAGCAAGAATGGTCAAATCATCGGTAAGATGGGCCACTCAGAACGTTATGAAGACGGTCTTTTCCAAAACATCCCAGGAAATAAAGACCAGCACCTGTTCGCGTCAGCGGTTAAATACTTTACTGGAAAATAAGACTTGAAGATTTTCTAATAGATAGTATCAGTAATGTAAAAGTCATGTAGATTTAGCTCATGGTGCTACACAAATAAAAATTAGGTATATAAAATGACATACGAAGTAAAATCTCTTAATGAAGAATGTGGTGTTTTCGGTATCTGGGGACATCCAGATGCTGCTAAATTGACCTATTTTGGACTCCACAGTCTTCAACACCGTGGTCAGGAGGGGGCAGGAATCCTCTCCAATGACCAAGGGAAACTAAAGCGGCATCGCGATATGGGTCTTCTATCAGAAGTCTTCAGAAATCCTGCTAACTTAGATAAATTGACAGGAACTGGTGCGATTGGACATGTGCGTTATGCGACTGCTGGCGAAGCTTCTGTAGATAACATCCAGCCCTTCCTCTTCCGTTTTCACGATATGCAGTTTGGGTTGGCTCATAATGGAAATCTGACCAATGCAGCCTCTCTCAAGAAAGAACTGGAACAAAGAGGAGCGATTTTCAGCGCGACTTCGGACTCGGAAATCTTGGCTCACCTCATTCGTCGCAGTCATAATCCTAGCCTGATGGGAAAAATCAAGGAAGCGCTCAGCCTTGTAAAAGGTGGTTTTGCCTATATCTTGCTGTTTGAGAACAAGTTGATTGCGGCTCTTGACCCCAATGGTTTCCGTCCGCTTTCCATCGGGAAAATGGCCAACGGAGCGGTGGTTGTTTCCTCTGAGACCTGTGCTTTTGAGGTCATTGGTGCTGAATGGATTCGTGATTTGAAGCCAGGTGAGATTGTGATCATTGATGACAAGGGCATCCAGTATGACAGCTATACAGACGATACCCAGCTCGCGATTTGTTCTATGGAGTATATCTATTTTGCTCGCCCTGATTCTAATATCCACGGTGTCAATGTCCATACGGCTCGCAAACGTATGGGTGCGCAATTGGCGCGTGAATTCAAGCATGAGGCGGATATCGTGGTCGGTGTGCCCAATTCTTCCCTCAGCGCGGCTATGGGCTTTGCGGAAGAATCTGGTTTGCCAAACGAAATGGGTCTTATTAAGAATCAATATACGCAACGCACCTTTATCCAACCGACTCAAGAATTGCGGGAGCAAGGGGTGCGGATGAAACTCTCTGCTGTTTCTGGTGTTGTAAAAGGCAAGCGTGTGGTTATGATTGATGACTCTATTGTGCGTGGAACGACCTCTCGTCGTATCGTTCAGCTCTTGAAAGAAGCGGGTGCAACTGAGGTTCACGTGGCTATTGGAAGCCCAGCGCTAGCTTATCCATGTTTCTACGGGATTGATATCCAGACACGTCAGGAGCTGATTGCGGCTAATCATACGGTCGAAGAAACTCGCCAAATCATTGGTGCGGACAGTCTGACTTATCTTTCTGTTGAGGGATTGATTGATTCAATTGGTATTGAAACGGATGCGCCAAATGGTGGTCTCTGTGTCGCTTATTTTGATGGTGATTACCCAACGCCTCTCTACGACTATGAAGAAGACTATCGTAGAAGTTTGGAAGAAAAGACCAGTTTTTACAAATAGACGGATAAAGATTCTCCATTAAAGGAAAGGAAGAGGAGACAAAATGACAAATAAAAATGCTTATGCTCCACGTCTCACTACTGACTAAAAGCTAAAGCATTTGTCAGTAGACGCTTTGCCTTATGGGGCCAAAGCTAGAGACCTGACTAGTATTTTTAGATAAAATAATTGTTTATCTAAAAATACGTCGCAGTCTTTTCCAAAAAAAGAAAAGGAAAAATAAAATGGCAAATAAAAATGCGTACGCTCAATCTGGTGTGGATGTTGAAGCGGGTTATGAAGTTGTTGAACGGATTAAAAAGCACGTGGCTCGTACGGAGCGTGCAGGTGTCATGGGAGCTCTTGGTGGCTTTGGTGGTATGTTTGACCTTTCAAAGACTGGGGTTAAAGAACCTGTCTTGATTTCAGGGACTGATGGTGTCGGAACTAAGCTCATGCTGGCTATTAAGTACGACAAGCACGATACTATTGGTCAGGACTGTGTGGCCATGTGTGTCAATGATATCATCGCTGCAGGTGCGGAGCCCCTCTATTTCCTCGACTATGTGGCGACAGGGAAGAATGAACCAGCTAAACTAGAACAAGTAGTCGCTGGTGTTGCAGAAGGCTGTGTGCAGGCTGGTGCTGCCCTCATCGGTGGGGAAACGGCTGAAATGCCGGGCATGTACGGCGAAGATGACTATGACTTGGCTGGTTTTGCGGTTGGTGTGGCTGAAAAATGTCAAATCATTGACGGTTCAAAAGTGGCAGAGGGAGATGTTCTTCTCGGACTTGCTTCAAGTGGGATTCATTCCAATGGTTACTCTCTCGTCCGTCGTGTCTTTGCGGATTACACAGGTGAGGAAGTCCTGCCAGAATTGGAAGGCAAGAAACTCAAGGAAGTTCTTCTTGAGCCGACTCGTATCTATGTCAAGGCTGTTTTGCCACTCATCAAGGAAGAGTTGGTCAACGGCATTGCCCACATCACTGGTGGTGGCTTTATCGAAAATGTCCCTCGTATGTTTGCAGATGACCTAGCTGCTGAAATTGATGAAAGCAAAGTTCCAGTGCTTCCGATTTTCAAAGCTCTTGAGAAATACGGTCAGATCAAACACGAAGAAATGTTTGAAATCTTCAATATGGGTGTGGGGCTTATGTTTGCAGTTAGCCCTGAAAATGTAAGTCGTGTCAAGGAATTGTTGGATGAACCAGTCTATGAAATTGGTCGTATCGTCAAGAAAGAAAACGAAAGTGTCATCATCAAATGAAAAAAATAGCGGTTTTTGCCTCTGGTAATGGCTCAAATTTTCAGGTGATTGCTGAAGAATTTCCAGTGGAGTTTGTCTTTTCAGACCATCGTGACGCCTATGTGCTCGAGCGTGCAGACAAGCTCGGCGTTCTGTCCTATGCTTTTGAACTCAAGGAGTTTGAGAGCAAGGCAGACTACGAAGCGGCCCTTGTCGAACTCTTGGAAGAGCACCAGATTGACTTGGTTTGTCTAGCAGGCTACATGAAAATCGTTGGGCCAACCTTATTGGCGGCTTATGAAGGTCGAATCATCAATATCCATCCAGCTTACTTGCCAGAATTTCCAGGAGCTCATGGGATTGAGGATGCTTGGAATGCTGGCGTCGCTGAGAGTGGTGTGACCATTCACTGGGTGGACTCTGGAGTGGATACAGGAAAGGTCATCAAACAAGTACGTGTGCCAAGACTAGCGAATGATACCATCGAAAGCTTTGAAGCTCGGATTCATGAGGCAGAGTACAAGTTTTATCCGGAAGTTATTAGAGAATTGTTGGACAAGTAAATGAAAAAATGGTTGGAAACACTTGCCTTGATTACCTTGGCAATCATTCTACGTTTACTGGTAAATTTTTTCTTCCCAGAGATTCCTTATTGGGGGAGATTTTTACTGACAGTAATTTTGGGAGTCTTGGTAATCGTCTCCCTATACTTTATGAATCGAAAAATTCGTAGGTAGAGAGTTTGAAAATGAAAGGAAAAAACATGACTAAACGCGCCTTAATCAGCGTCTCAGACAAAGCGGGCATTGTTGAATTTGCCCAAGAACTTAAAAAACTTGGTTGGGACATCATCTCAACAGGTGGGACCAAGGTTGCCCTTGAAAATGCTGGGGTTGAGACCATTGCCATCGATGATGTGACGGGCTTCCCAGAGATGATGGATGGCCGTGTTAAGACCCTCCATCCAAACATTCACGGAGGTCTCCTTGCTCGTCGTGATTTGGATAGTCACCTTCAAGCAGCTAAGGATAATAATATCGAATTGATTGATCTTGTGGTGGTCAACCTTTACCCATTTAAGGAAACTATCCTCAAACCAGACGTGACGTACGCTGATGCCGTTGAAAACATTGATATCGGTGGGCCATCTATGCTTCGCTCGGCAGCGAAGAATCATGCCAGCGTGACGGTTGTGGTAGACCCTGCTGACTATACAGTGGTTTTGGACGAATTGGCAGCAAACGGCGAAACCTCTTATGAAACTCGCCAACGTTTGGCGGCTAAGGTTTTCCGTCACACAGCAGCTTACGATGCCTTGATTGCAGAATACTTCACAGCTCAAGTGGGGGAAAGCAAACCTGAAAAGCTCACTTTGACCTATGACCTCAAACAAGCTATGCGTTACGGTGAGAACCCTCAACAAGACGCGGACTTCTACCAAAAAGCCTTGCCGACTGACTACTCGATTGCTTCAGCGAAACAGCTCAATGGGAAAGAATTGTCATTCAATAATATCCGCGATGCTGATGCTGCCATTCGTATTATCCGTGATTTCAAAGACCGTCCAACCGTTGTGGCTCTCAAACACATGAACCCATGTGGAATCGGTCAAGCTGATGATATCGAAACTGCTTGGGATTACGCTTATGAGTCTGATCCAGTTTCTATCTTTGGTGGAATTGTCGTTCTCAACCGTGAGGTGGATGCTGCGACTGCTGAGAAGATGCACGGTGTTTTCCTTGAAATCATCATCGCACCAAGTTATACGGATGAAGCGCTAGCTATTTTGACTAATAAAAAGAAAAACTTGCGTATCCTTGCCTTGCCATTTGATGCTCAAGAGGCTAGCGAAGTGGAAGCAGAATACACAGGTGTAGTTGGTGGACTTCTGCTGCAAAACCAAGATGTGGTCAAGGAAAGCCCAGCCGATTGGCAAGTGGTGACCAAACGCCAACCAACTGAGACAGAAGCGACAGCTCTTGAGTTTGCTTGGAAGGCTATTAAATACGTCAAATCAAACGGAATCATTGTAACCAATGACCACATGACACTGGGTGTTGGTCCAGGTCAGACTAACCGTGTGGCTTCTGTTCGTATTGCCATTGACCAAGCCAAAGACCGCCTTGACGGTGCTGTACTTGCTTCGGATGCCTTCTTCCCATTTGCGGATAATGTGGAAGAAATCGCCAAAGCAGGCATCAAGGCCATCATCCAGCCAGGTGGATCCGTCCGTGACCAAGAGTCTATCGAAGCTGCGGATAAATATGGCTTGACCATGGTCTTCACAGGAGTGAGACATTTTAGACATTAAGAACGTTAAAGGGAAGAAAACAGTTTCTTTCCTTTTTTTGCTTTAAAAGCGAAACGAAACAAGATTAAAACGAACATTTATGGTATAATTTTAGTAAATAATTCGCAAAAGAGGTTGAAAGATGAAGCTGTTAGTTGTCGGTTCGGGTGGTCGTGAACATGCCATTGCTAAGAAGTTGCTTGAGTCAAAAGAGGTAGAAAAGGTTTTTGTTGCTCCTGGAAATGATGGGATGACTCTGGATGGTCTGGAATTGGTAAATATCTCTATTTCCGAACATTTTAAATTGATTGACTTTGCAAAGGCCAACGATATTGCTTGGTCATTTATCGGGCCAGATGACGCCCTTGCGGCTGGTATCGTGGATGATTTCCATGCAGCTGGTCTCAAAGCCTTTGGTCCGACTAAGGCTGCGGCTGAACTTGAGTGGTCTAAGGATTTTGCCAAGGAAATCATGGTTAAATACGGCGTTCCGACAGCAGCCTATGGCACATTCTCAGATTTCGAGGAAGCTAAGGCCTATATCGAAAAGCAGGGTGCGCCTATCGTAGTCAAGGCGGATGGCTTGGCGCTTGGGAAGGGTGTCGTCGTTGCTGAGACAGTCGAGCAAGCGGTCGAAGCCGCTCATGAGATGCTTTTGGACAATAAATTTGGTGACTCAGGTGCGCGTGTGGTTATTGAGGAATTCCTTGAAGGAGAGGAATTTTCACTCTTTGCCTTTGTCAATGGTGATAAGTTCTACATCATGCCAACGGCTCAGGACCACAAACGTGCCTACGATGGCGACAAAGGGCCTAACACGGGAGGTATGGGAGCATATGCGCCAGTTCCACACTTACCACAGAGTGTGGTTGATACAGCGGTTGACACCATTGTCAAGCCAGTCCTTGATGGCATGATTAAAGAAGGGCGCCCTTATCTGGGTATCCTTTACGCAGGGCTTATCTTGACAGCTGATGGACCTAAGGTCATCGAGTTTAATGCTCGCTTCGGAGATCCAGAAACTCAGATTATCTTGCCTCGTCTGACCTCTGATTTTGCCCAAAATATTACGGATATCCTCGATGGCAAGGAGCCAAACATCACCTGGACGGACAAGGGTGTGACGCTTGGTGTAGTTGTCGCATCAAATGGTTACCCGCTAGAATATGAAAAGGGTGTTGCATTGCCGGCAAAAACCGAGGGAGATATCATCACCTACTATGCAGGGGCTAAGTTTTCGGAAAATAGTAGAGCGCTGCTATCAAACGGCGGACGTGTCTATATGCTCGTCACCACAGCAGCCACCGTCAAAGAAGCCCAGGACACCATCTACCAAGAACTCGCCCAACAAAAAACAGAAGGCCTCTTCTACCGAACAGATATCGGAAGCAAGGCAATTAAGTAAAGATATAAGAAAAAGCGACGCAGTCGCCAAACACGACAATGGTCGCCGTGGTGAAAAGACCAGAACAGTATCTGTTCTGGTCGGAGGAAACTTTGAGACCTTAGGTTCAAAGTTTAGGAATGAAACCGAAGGTTTGCTTCCGTCCCCACCACCTAAGACCATTATCAAAAAGAAGAAAAAAGGAAAAATTATGACTAAACCAGTAATTTCCATCATCATGGGCTCCAAATCCGACTGGGTTACCATGAAAAAAACCGCTGAAGTCCTTGACCGTTTTGGTGTAGCCTACGAAAAGAAAGTTGTCTCTGCCCACCGTACACCTGATCTCATGTTCAAACATGCTGAAGAAGCACGTAGCCGTGGCATCAAGGTTATCATCGCAGGAGCTGGTGGCGCAGCTCATTTGCCAGGAATGGTAGCTGCCAAAACAACCCTTCCTGTCATTGGTGTACCAGTCAAATCACGTGCTCTTAGTGGCGTGGACTCGCTCTACTCTATCGTTCAGATGCCGGGCGGTGTACCAGTCGCAACCATGGCTATCGGGGAAGCAGGTGCGACAAATGCGGCCCTCTTTGCCCTCCGTCTCCTGTCAGTAGAGGATCAGGCTATCGCGACAGCTTTGGCAGATTTCGCAGAGGAACAAGGAAAAATCGCAGAGGAGTCGACAAATGAGCTCATCTAAAACAATCGGAATTATCGGTGGTGGTCAGCTAGGGCAGATGATGGCCATTTCTGCTATCTACATGGGCCACAAGGTTATCGCGCTGGATCCTGCGGCTGATTGCCCGGCCTCTCGTGTGGCGGAAATCATCGTGGCGCCTTATAACGATGTAGATGCCCTCCGTCAGTTGGCTGAGCGTTGCGATGTTCTTACCTATGAGTTTGAAAATGTCGACGCTGACGGTTTAGATGCTGTCATCAAGGATAGTCAGCTCCCTCAAGGGACGGACCTGCTCCGTATTTCCCAAAATCGGATTTTTGAAAAGGACTTCCTCTCAAACAAGGCTCAAGTCACTGTGGCACCCTACAAGGTTGTGACTTCTAGCCAAGACTTGGCTGATATCGACCTGTCCAAAAACTATGTCCTCAAGACTGCGACAGGTGGCTACGATGGGCATGGGCAAAAGGTCATTCGTTCAGAAGCAGACTTGGAAGAAGCCTATGCACTGGCTGATTCAGCAGACTGCGTTTTGGAAGAATTTGTCAATTTTGACTTGGAGATTTCTGTCATCGTGTCTGGAAATGGCAAGGACGTGACGGTTTTCCCAGTTCAAGAAAATATCCACCGCAACAATATCCTGTCTAAGACTATCGTGCCTGCACGCATTTCAGAAAGTTTAGCTGAAAAAGCCAAAGCCATGGCAGTGCGAATCGCAGAACAGCTTAACTTGTCTGGAACTCTCTGCGTGGAGATGTTTGCGACAGCTGATGACATCATTGTCAACGAAATTGCGCCACGTCCACACAACTCTGGGCACTACTCAATCGAAGCCTGCGACTTCTCCCAGTTTGATACCCACATTTTAGGTGTCCTTGGAACACCATTGCCAGCTATCAAACTACATGCGCCTGCTGTTATGCTTAATGTTCTCGGCCAGCATGTCGAGGCCGCTGAAAAGTATGTCGCAGAAAATCCAAGCACCCACCTCCACATGTATGGTAAAATAGAAGCGAAGCACAACCGCAAGATGGGACATGTTACTTTGTTTAGTGATGTGCCGGATGAGGTTGGAGAATTTTAAGGAGCTATCATGCCATTACCGAAAAGTATTCAAGAAGAAATTCAAAAATATTGTGAAAGTCATCTACCTAAAGAAGATTGGTATGAAGAAGAATTTGATTTTATAAAAGATTTTGATTTAAAAAAACGGATTATAGAGGAATTTCAATCTGTTAGATACGCTTATAAATTATATGAGGGACTAGAAGCAACTGATGTACATTTAAGATTCCAAATTAGGAGTCAAATTATTTCTTATGCATCAATCTATGAAGCAGTGCTAGAGTATGTTTTAAATACCTACTATTCAGACACTCCTGAGTATGAAGAACTAACTCATCAAGATAATGTGCCCATTAAGATATGTATCCCACAAAACATGAGGTTGAAATTACAAGCTGAACTATCTCATGACGGTAAAGAAATACACACGGTATATTACACGAGAAAGAAAAAACAAAAGACTTCGATTCGATTTGATGATAAATGTAGAACAGCTGAGAAATTGAATTTAATTGGTAAAATTTATAGTAAGGAAAGTGTAAAAGATTTACCAGCAGAAATAATTGAGATTTATAGTTATAGAAATGGAATTCACTTGATTGCTGAACAAAGGAAAGAAATTAAATATGAGTTAAATCTTAGCAAATTAGCGTATAGACGTCTTAAGCCTTTTATTGAGCAAATAAAAAATAGGTTAAAGATAGATGGAAAGTATTATCAGTAAAAGAATTGAAAGGATGGGATAGATCGTGGTTGAGCGAGCGTATAGTTTAGAAGTGAAAAAAACTATTAGTGCCTTTGAGGCACAAAAGTATTCCCTTGAAGGAAGATTAAATTCTGAAAAAAATTTTAGGTGCATTGATCAAGATTGCCAAATTCCTTTAACATGTACAAACTGGAAAAAGAAAGATGGGAAAAGGTTTTATTTTAAACCATCTCACAACGACGAACTACATGTTGAAGGTTGTACTTGCATATCGCCACAAGAAGTTAAGGACCAGGTGAGCAAGGAGTTTATAGGAGCTAAAGGAACGGTTTCAGATGGTGGAATAATATCTGTTAAGAAGTCATTGAGTAAAGCGAGAGTAACTGGAGATACAGTTGTTGGTTCACTTGATATTGCTGAGCAGTCAAGAAATTCATCTAGAACAAATATTTCTAGGAATCAACTACAGGATAGACAATTTTCTTCAGTAGCTACGTTTGTGGAACTTTATGAAGATCCACAAATTGATAATAATGTAAGAAATATTAGAATAGAAGGCGAGTTGATTTCCCTTAATGACTATTTTGTGGATACTACAGGACACATTGTAGAAGATAGACAGAGAATATTTTATGGTCTAGCATGGGTTTCTATTGCAGATTTCAATCATGATATGCTTCAAATAGAATTTATAGGCTCCGATTATCCGAAGGTATTCTCAAATGTAGAGAGAATTAAAGAACGCTCTAACACGAAAAATATTGCTGATTTAATAGGTAAAGAACCAGAATATATTTATTTTAGGGGTAAACTAGATAGCCAGAATAATAAGTTCAAATCTTTTAATGATCAGTTTTATAAGGATTTGTATTCACCAAAAGAATAAGGATAAGGAGAAAACAACATGATCAACCGTTACTCTCGCCCTGAGATGGCGAACATTTGGAGTGAAGAAAATAAATACCGTGCTTGGCTTGAGGTGGAAATCTTGGCTGATGAGGCATGGGCTGAGTTGGGAGAAATCCCTAAGGAAGATGTGGCTTTGATTCGTGAAAAGGCGGACTTTGACATCGACCGTATTTTGGAGATTGAGCAGGAGACTCGCCACGATGTGGTTGCCTTCACGCGTGCGGTTTCTGAAACGCTTGGCGAAGAGCGTAAGTGGGTCCACTATGGTTTGACGTCTACCGACGTGGTGGATACGGCCTATGGTTATCTTTACAAGCAGGCCAACGACATCATCCGTCGTGATCTTGAAAATTTCACCAACATCATCGCTGATAAGGCTAAGGAGCACAAGTTTACCATAATGATGGGGCGTACCCACGGTGTGCACGCTGAGCCTACAACCTTTGGTCTGAAATTGGCGACTTGGTATAGCGAAATGAAGCGCAACATCGAGCGTTTCGAGCATGCGGCTGCTGGTGTGGAAGCTGGTAAGATTTCTGGTGCGGTTGGGAACTTTGCCAACATCCCACCATTCGTAGAGCAATACGTCTGCGATAAATTGGGTATTCGTGCTCAAGAAATCTCTACACAGGTCCTTCCTCGTGACCTTCACGCTGAGTACTTTGCGGTTCTTGCTAGTATCGCGACTTCAATCGAACGTATGGCGACTGAGATTCGTGGTTTGCAAAAATCAGAACAACGCGAAGTGGAAGAATTCTTTGCTAAAGGGCAAAAGGGGTCATCTGCAATGCCTCACAAACGCAACCCTATCGGTTCTGAGAACATGACAGGTCTAGCGCGTGTCATCCGTGGTCACATGATTACGGCCTATGAGAACGTTGCTCTCTGGCATGAACGTGATATCTCTCACTCATCAGCTGAGCGCATCATTACACCAGATACGACCATCTTGATTGACTACATGCTCAACCGTTTCGGAAACATCGTTAAGAACTTGACAGTCTTCCCAGAAAATATGATCCGCAACATGAACTCTACGTTTGGTCTTATCTTTAGCCAACGTGCCATGTTGACCTTGATTGAAAAAGGGATGACCCGTGAGCAAGCCTATGACTTGGTACAACCAAAAACAGCCTACTCTTGGGACAACCAAGTAGATTTCAAACCACTTCTGGAAGCAGATCCAGAAGTAACATCACGCCTCACACAAGAAGAAATCGATGAAATCTTCAACCCGGTTTATTACACTAAACGAGTGGATGATATCTTTGACCGTCTTGGGCTGGGTGATTAATTAAAAAAAGAGGCTGGGTATCCAGTCTCTTTAAAATCATAAAATGCATATTATCAGGTGTTGACATACCTTGATAGTATGCATTTTATTATGTGACTATTAGTCCGTCTCGCTCCGTTAGGTGCGAGACAAAAAAACCACCCGCTATGCGGGTGCGCGTCGAAGGTTATACCAAAAAAACTCCGAACGCGATACAATAAAGGTGTTCAAGCCAATTGTAAAGCGAAAGGAGAAAAATATGGCACAAAAGGCTCATAGTTTATCGCACACAAAGTGGCACTGTAAGTATCACATTGTGTTCACCCCTAAGTATAGACGAAAAGTCATCTATAATCAATATCGAAGTAGTTTAGGCGAAATATTTCATCGCTTGTGTAGTTATAAAGGAGTTGAAATTATCGAGGGTCACTTAATGCCAGACCATGTACACATGTTAGTCAGTATTCCACCAAGGACAAGTGTTTCTAGTTTCATGGGTTATTTAAAAGGAAAAAGTGCACTCATGATGTTTGACAAACACGCCAATCTCAAGTACAAGTTTGGGAATCGGCATTTCTGGGCGGAAGGTTATTATGTGAGTACAGTAGGGCTTAATGAAGCCACAATTAAGAAATATATTCAAGAACAGGAAAAGCATGATATAGCACTAGATAAATTAAGTGTAAAAGAATATGAGGATCCCTTTAGGGATAGTGGTAAGTAATACTAAAGCCTCTTTGAGAGGCAAGTGACGAGTCAAGAGCAATGAGGCTTGAACAAAGTGAAAGCCAGCGTCTTTAGGCGCTGGCTGGTAATTTGGGCTTATAGCCCTGGGACAAACCACCCGTTTGACGGGTGGTCATGATTTTGGAAAGATTTATTTCTTTTTCTTCTGAAATTGAGTTTTATACTCAGCTCTCATTAGGTCTCTGGATGTAAATCTTTCATTTCATCTTATTGAATCCATTCGCCGTCAGCATTTACAGCGTGGCCATCAATTGTTGTGTTGACAGCTAAGGCTCCTGAAGGGTATGAATAATACCATTTATCTCCAACTTGGAACCAACCGGTTTTCATTGTACCTGAATTGTCAAAATAATACCATGTATCTCCTTGGCTGACCCAACCAGTTTGCATGGCACCTGAGTCGTTGAGATAGTACCATGATCCACCTTGATCGATCCAACCAGTTTGCATAGCACCTGAGTTATCAAGATAATACCATGTACCATTTACTTTCTGCCAACCAGTTTTCATTACACCAGACTCATCTAGGTAGTACCATGCTCCGTCTTTAACCCAACCGGTCTTCACTTTATCTGCATGATCATAGTAATACCATTTGCTTTCAATTAATTTCCATCCAGGTTTACTATTTTTACCATCTGCTAATTGATGAGTGATTCCGTTAGCAGAGTTAGATTCAGCCTTAGGCCCGCTTTCAACAACTACTTTGAAAGGAGTTTCTGTTCGGCTAGGCTCTTCCTTAGGAATGTCTAATCTAGGTTTTTCTTCTGCGATTGGAGCAAGGCCATTCTCATCGCCGACATGTGTAATTGGTGCTCCAAATTCCACAATTTGATTGATAGGTTCTTTGGTTACTTGACTATCTAGAACGGTTTCACTAGCCTTTCCATTTTCAGTAAGAACAGATACGTAAGAAGTGCGTTCACCTAGAACTCCAGCTTTAACAACTTTTTCTTGGCCTGCTGGGAGATTCGGATTTTCTTTTCGAATGACTTTAAATGGAATGCTTTCTGTCTTCACAACTAGTTCAGGTTTGGTTTCAACGTTAGCAGCTAGTTCATTTTCATCTAGGCTTCCTGAATGAGTTGCAGCTGGTTTGAGACCTTGAAGAGCGGACTTGAGCTTACCTACTAGTGCGTCTAGTTCAGCTTGTTTGCTACGGTTAAGATTAAGGTTTAGTCCATCTTTTGCTGCCTTGAGTGCATCTAGGCTCTCTGTGCTGTATCCGTCTAAGTTTGTAGGAATTTTAGCTAATTCTTCGCGGAGAGCATTATAATTAGCACGGAAGTAGTCTTTGTTGTGGTCTGCAAAGGCAGTCATGAGTTCAAAGATTTCCTCTTCCTTGTACTCAGCGCTTGGTCTATCTGCCCAGATTGAAAGCATACTTCCGACTGTTGGAAGATCTACTTCAGGATATTTGGTAGAAGCTAGTTGATTGAATGGTGTTTTTCCAGTATTCTCAATAGCTTTTTTGAGGAAACCACCACCATCTTCTGGTTTTTGACCGAGAATGTAGTACCAGTCACCATTGGTATTCAAGAACTTATAACCCTTGCTTGCTAGGTATTGAGGTGATGCCAGGTTATATCCCCACCAGCCTTTAGACCAGTAAGAAATCAAGACATCCTTATCAAATTCAGCATCATCCTTGTCTTCGTAATAGAAGCCATCGTTGAAGGCCATTGGTTGAAGCCCTCTTTCTTTGGCCATAGCAGCTAGGCTGTTAGAATAGTCTGCGAACTTGTTATAGAGTCCATACCATTTGAGGTAGTACCAACCTTGGGCGTTGGTCGCATCATTGGCATACTCATCTGTACCATAGTTGAAAATTTTTGATTTATCAGCAAAGTAATCCATATACTTACCGATAAGGGCTTTGGTAAAGTTAAGGGCTTCTTGATTTTCAAGGTCCATCGTAGTTTTTGAAACTTTATCAAAGTTGGCTTGAGGATTCGCGATGCCAAGTTTTTCCATGGCAACCAGCATAGCATCCATATGCCCTGGGCTGTTGATAGCTGGAATCAGACCGATACCTTTTTCCTTAGCGTATTTAGCAAGCTCTGTCACTTCTGCCTGTGTCAATGCAGTACCATTTGGATCGTCGTAGTAAGCTTTCGTTCCTTCGATAATAGCTTTTTTAACGTCATCACTAGCATAGGTTTTTCCGTTTGCAGTAATGGTCATATCATCGAGTAGGAAGCGAAGGCCATCATTTCCTAGAAGGAGGTGGGCATCAGAGTAGCCGAGCTCGCTCGCCTTATCTACGATGCGTTTGAGTTGATCTAGAGAGAAGTATTTGCGACCTGCATCGATGGAAATGACTTTATTCTTATTAAGTTTTTCAAGTTCGCGTTTAGCATCCTCTTCTTTTTGTGCTTCAGGGGTTAAGGCTAAGTTTTTAATAGCTTCTTGAAGGTTTACGATTGCTTGATCAATCGTGTCTTGTTGAGCACGGCTGAGGTTGCTATCGAGTGAACGGATGGCTTTTTCAGCTTCTTTGACAGCAGCAAAACTTTCAGCAGTATAACGGTTAGATTCTTTTGGTATAGTTTCTAGGGCTTTTTCTGCAGGTTGGTAGTTGGCTGCGAAGTATTCAGCGTTGGCATTTGCAAAATGACGCATGAGTTTGAATAGGCGAGATGGTGAATAACGTGCAGATGGGGTATCGGCCCAAGCAGCTACCATACCACCGATGATTGGGACATCAGCTCCTTCTGTTTTGGGTACAGAAGTGATTGGTGTATTTTTAATACCATTGAGCCCCTGATCGAGATTGTACCAACCTTGACCATCAGCGTTTCGTCCAAGAACGTAGTACCAAGCATCATTGGTATTAAGGATTTGGTGACCTTTTTCAGCTAGTAGTTTAGAAGAAGCAACGTCGTAGCCTCCCCAACCACCAGTCCACATAGAAACGATGATGTCTTTGTCAAAACTACCAAAGCTTGTGTCGCTATTGTAGTAGATACCGTCGTTAAAGGCCATTGGTTTGAGACCGTGAGATTTTACAATACGAGCGAGATTATTAGCGTAAGAGATGAATTTTTCATATCCTTTTTCAGGGTAGCCTTCATTTGGATAATATTTATCAGCTTGAAGCACACTCCAACCTTTAGCATTTGTTGCATCATTGGCGTATTCATCCAAACCAATATTGAAGATTTCAGATTTGTTAGAGAAGTAGTTAGCGTATTTGTCAATCAGAGTTTTTGTAAAATCAACTGCTTGTTTATTATTTAGGTCAACAGTTCGTTCCGATTTTTTACCAAAATAATCAAAGTTAGGATTTTCAATGCCAAGTTCTTTCATAGCATGGAGAATAGCATCCATATGTCCAGGACTATTGACAGTTGGAATCACACCAATTCCCTTATCTTTGGCATAATTAATCAAATCTGTCATCTGACTTTCAGTGAGGTGGTTACCATTTGGATCATCGTAATAAGCATTTGTTCCATTTTCAATGGCGCGTTTGACATCATCACTAGAGTAGGTTTTATCGCCCACTTTCATAGACATATCATCCAGCATGAAACGGAGACCATCATTACCTACCAAGAGATGAAGATCTGTGTAACCATATTCTTTAGCCTTGTCGATAATTTCTTTGAGCTGCTCAGGTGAGAAATATTTACGTCCGGCATCAATTGAAACGATTTTTCGTTTAGCTAATTTTTCATTCTCAGTTGCAGCACCTTCCTTTCCTGCCTCTGTTGCTGGTTTATCAGCATCTGCTTTCGTTTCATCTTTTTTAGCATCTTTTTCGGCTGGTTTATCCGTGTTAGCTTCTGACTTATCAGTCTTGTCTGTATCCGACCCTTTAGAATTAGCCTCTTTCTGCTCTTCCTTTTTAGTGCTAGCTTCTTCTGCCTTTTTATCGGTAGTTTCTTTTTCAGCAGAAGTTGGAGTTACCACTTCTTCTTTATCACTAGGAGTTGAACTAACTTCCTCTTGTGGTTTTTCTTCTGTTTTTGGAAGACTAGCTACCGTATCAGTAGTTGGAGTTTCCGTTTCTACAGTTTTTGGAGCTTCTGGTTGAAGCTCTGCTTTAGGTGTTTTCTCAGTCCGATTTTCGGATGGTTGAGGGGAATCGGAAACCGTATGGATGGTCGGTTGGTTTTCCGTAGTAGTAGGAGTAACTCCATCGGCTGCAACAGCCTGTGCTTGGAAGGCAAATCCAATTAGAACAGAAGCTGCTCCTACAGCGTATTTACGAATGGAAAAACGTTGTTGTTTTTCTTGTTTCATTGCAAAACCTCCTGATTGTATTTTATATTGATAGCGTTTACATAAAACAACACCCTTATTTTATTTCTTATATTAATAAGAGTCAAGAGGAGGTGATAAAAAACTATAGTAAGTATAAAAAAATATAAAATTTAAGCTTAAGATTTCAGATTGGTTGGAAAAGAAACATATATATATTTAGTAGAAATTTTTTAGCCCTATTTCTATAAAATACTCTACAAACTATAGAATCTACTATAAAAGGTAAGCGCTACCTTTTTGGTATGGTATAATAAACATAGAAAAAGCCCAAGCAAGGCTCAGGCTTTCTTCTTAGTGATCACGGTCACATGAAATGAATTTGATTTTGTAGTAATCCGCTCGTTTATATGTTTCGCTGTATGCGAGAACTTGACCAGTAGACTCTAGTTTAGTAGTCTTGGTTTGTAAAACGGTTGGGAATTGTTGATCGACTCCGAGGACCGAAGCCGCATGTTCTGGAGTTGGAAATGCTATTTCATTGATTTCTTCAAAATGTTCATCATTCATGTGAATGTGGTAATCCAATTTGAAACGGTTATAGATAGAGCTATAATATTCAAGATTTGGATAATTTGCGTTGATGTATTGTTCTGGAATGTAAGATGTATGGTAGATGTATACAACACCACCTGTTTCGCGAACGCGCTCAATCTTGTAGTAGAACTGATCTCCGCGTAGTCCAAGTTTTTCTAAGTAGCTTAGTTTATTTCCACGCTCAATAGAAAGGACGGTAACTTTATCATCTTTAGTTTCAAAAACTTCTACATCTGAAAACTCTACGAGTTTGTGTTTGCGTGCGCGTGAAACGAATGTACCCTTTCCTTGTTGACGGACAATATAGCCATCCTTGGCAAGGTCGTTTAAAGCGCGAACAACTGTGATAGAACTAACATCATACATTGCAATCAATTCAGCTTCAGTGTAGAATTTATCTCCACTGGCAAATTGACCAGAAATGATTTTGTTCTTTAACTCATCTTTAATATATTGATACTTTGGAATTGCCATATTTTCACCTCGATTTTCCTTCTCCGTTAAAGATTTTACCATAAAACTGGAAAGAATAGTAGCCTTTTGAATAAAAAAATTAGAATAATAGGCTATAAGGTTAATTTACATAGGAATAAATAGAAAAATCTACATTTTTATACATGGTGCTAAAATGTTGTTATGACTATAGATTACAAGATTTTTATAAGTTTTTTGTGTAAAATTTAGTGAAAAATGAAAAAAATTGTGAAAACCTATTGACAAATGCAAGATATTGAGATATATTTACTATATCAACAAATGAAAGCGTAAACTTTAGTTGTCAGAAGGTAAGAATATGACACGATTTGAGATACGAGATGATTTTTATCTCGATGGAAAATCATTTAAGATTTTATCTGGCGCCATTCATTATTTTAGGGTTCCTCCAGAAGATTGGTATCATTCGCTCTATAACTTGAAGGCTCTTGGTTTTAATACAGTAGAGACTTATGTGGCCTGGAATTTACACGAGCCTCGTGAGGGTGAGTTTCACTTTGAAGGAGCTCTGGATTTGGAGCAATTTCTTCAGACAGCACAAGATTTGGGTCTCTACGCTATCGTTCGTCCGTCACCCTTCATCTGTGCAGAGTGGGAATTCGGTGGCTTACCAGCCTGGCTCTTAACAAAGAATATGAGGCTTCGTTCCTCAGATCCTGCTTATATTGAAGCTGTCGGTCGCTACTATGACCAGCTCTTGTCACGGTTGGTGCCACATTTGTTGGACAATGGTGGCAATATCCTTATGATGCAGGTTGAAAATGAATATGGTTCTTATGGCGAAGATAAGGCTTACCTAAGAGCAATTCGACAGTTGATGGAAGAACGTGGCGTAACCTGTCCCCTCTTTACATCAGATGGTCCATGGCGAGCTACTCTGAAAGCTGGAACTTTGATCGAAGATGATCTCTTTGTGACAGGGAATTTTGGTTCTAAAGCTCCGTACAACTTTTCACAGATGCAGGAATTCTTTGATGAACATGGCAAGAAATGGCCGCTCATGTGTATGGAGTTCTGGGACGGCTGGTTCAATCGTTGGAAAGAACCGATTATCACACGGGATCCAAAAGAGTTGGCAGATGCAGTTCGAGAAGTTTTGGAACAAGGCTCTATCAATCTTTATATGTTCCACGGTGGTACAAACTTTGGTTTCATGAATGGTTGCTCAGCTCGAGGGACTTTGGACCTGCCACAAGTTACATCTTATGATTACGATGCCCTCCTAGATGAGGAAGGAAATCCAACTGCCAAATATCTGGCAGTCAAGAAGATGATGGCAACACATTTTCCAGAGTATCCGCAGCTGGAACCACTCTACAAAGAGAGTATGGAGTTGGATGCTATTCCACTAGTTGAAAAAGTGTCCTTGTTTGAAACCTTGTATAGCTTGTCAAGTCCAGTGGAAAGCCTCTATCCTAAAAAGATGGAGGAGTTGGGACAAAGCTATGGCTATCTACTCTATCGAACAGAAACAAACTGGGATGCAGAAGAAGAAAGACTTCGTATCATTGATGGTCGAGATAGGGCTCAGCTTTATGTCGATGGTCAGTGGGTCGAAACCCAATATCAGACAGAGATTGGGGAAGATATTTTTTATCAAGGTGAAAAGAAAGCGCTATCTAGGCTAGATATCTTGGTAGAAAATATGGGGCGTGTCAACTATGGACATAAGTTCTTAGCAGATACGCAACGTAAGGGAATTCGGACAGGGGTTTGTAAGGATTTGCACTTCTTACTAAACTGGAAACACTATCCACTCCCACTAGACAATCCTGAGAAAATTGATTTTTCAAAAGGATGGACAGAAGGGCAACCAGCCTTTTACGCTTATGACTTTACAGTCCAAGAGCCAAAAGATACTTACCTAGACTTATCTGAGTTTGGTAAGGGAGTTGCCTTTGTCAATGGGCAGAATCTAGGACGTTTTTGGAACGTCGGCCCGACCCTCTCGCTTTATATCCCTCATAGCTATCTCAAGGAAGGTGATAACCGCATCATCATCTTTGAAACAGAAGGTGAATATAAAGAAGAGATTCATTTAACTCGAAAACCTACACTAAAACACATAAAGGGGGAAAACTTATGACAATTGTAGGATGCCGTATCGATGGACGTTTGATCCACGGACAAGTAGCCAATCTTTGGGCTGGAAAACTAAATGTTTCACGTATTATGGTTGTAGACGACGAAGTTGTCAACAACGATGTTGAAAAGAGTGGTTTGAAACTTGCGACACCACCAGGTGTGAAATTAAGTATTTTGCCAATTGAAAAAGCGGCAGCCAATATTCTTGCTGGTAAATACGATAGCCAACGTCTCTTTATCGTGGCTCGTAAACCAGACCGTTTCCTTGGTTTGGTAGAAGCAGGTGTACCACTTGAAACCCTTAATGTTGGGAATATGTCTCAAACACCAGAAACTCGTGCCATCACACGTTCTATCAACGTAGTGGACAAGGATGTGGAAGACTTCCACAAACTGGCAGAAAAAGGTGTTAAACTTACTGCTCAAATGGTTCCAAATGATCCAATTTCAGACTTTTTGAGCTTATTAAAATAGGAAAAAATTTTTAGGAGGTCATTGTTATGATACAATGGTGGCAAATTTTACTTCTCACTTTGTACTCAGCTTATCAAATCTGTGATGAGTTGACGATCGTTTCATCTGCAGGTTCCCCTGTATTTGCTGGTTTCATTACTGGTTTAATCATGGGAGATGTGACTACTGGTCTGCTTATCGGTGGTAACTTGCAACTGTTTGTTCTTGGGGTTGGTACCTTCGGTGGTGCTTCTCGTATCGATGCAACTTCTGGTGCGGTTCTTGCGACAGCCTTCTCTGTTTCACAAGGAATTGATACAGCACTTGCGATTACAACAATCGCTGTGCCGGTAGCATCTCTCTTGACTTACTTCGACGTTCTTGGGCGTATGACAACTACTTTCTTCGCTCACCGTGTGGATGCTGCAATCGAACGCTTTGACTATAAAGGTATTGAACGCAACTACCTACTTGGTGCGATTCCTTGGGCTCTATCTCGTGCCCTTCCAGTCTTCTTCGCTCTTGCTTTCGGTGGTGAATTTGTACAACACGTAGTAGATTTCGTTACAAAATACCAATGGATTGCAGATGGTTTGACACTCGCAGGACGTATGCTTCCAGGTCTTGGATTTGCAATCTTGCTTCGTTACCTTCCAGTTAAACGTAACCTTCACTACCTTGCTATGGGATTCGGTTTGACAGCTATGTTGACTGTTCTTTACTCATATGTAACAGGTCTTGGTGGCGCTGTTGCTGGTATCGTAGGTACTCTACCGAAAGATGTTGCTGAAAAAATTGGTTTCGTGAACAACTTCAAAGGTTTGTCTATGATTGGTATCTCTATCGTAGGTATCTTCCTTGCAGTGCTTCACTTCAAAAATAGCCAAAAAGTAGCTGTAGCAGAACCTTCTACACCATCAGAAAGTGGGGAAATCGAAGATGACGAATTCTAATTACAAACTTACAAAAGAAGATTTTAATCAAATCAACAAACGTAGCTTGTTTACTTTCCAATTGGGTTGGAACTACGAACGTATGCAAGCTTCTGGTTACCTTTACATGATTTTGCCACAATTGCGTAAAATGTATGGGGATGGAACTCCTGAATTGAAAGAAATGATGAAAGTTCATACTCAATTCTTCAATACTTCACCATTCTTCCACACCATTATCGCTGGTTTTGACCTTGCCATGGAAGAAAAAGATGGTGTAGGTTCAAAAGATGCGGTTAACGGTATCAAGACAGGTTTGATGGGACCATTCGCTCCTCTTGGAGATACGATCTTTGGTTCACTTGTACCTGCTATCATGGGATCTATCGCAGCAACTATGGCTATCGCTGGCCAACCATGGGGTATCTTCCTTTGGATCGCAGTTGCAGTAGCGTATGACATTTTCCGTTGGAAACAGTTGGAATTTGCATACAAAGAAGGGGTTAACCTTATCAACAACATGCAAAGTACTTTGACAGCTTTGATTGATGCTGCATCTGTACTTGGTGTCTTCATGATGGGTGCTCTTGTAGCAACAATGATCAACTTTGAAGTTTCTTATAAATTACCAATTGGTGAAAAAATGATTGACTTCCAAGATATCTTGAACTCAATCTTCCCACGCTTACTTCCAGCAATCTTTACTGCCTTTATCTTCTGGTTGCTTGGTAAGAAAGGTATGAACTCTACAAAAGCTATCGGTATCATTATCGCTCTTGCAGTAGGTCTTTCATTCATCGGTAAATTCTTGCTTGGAATGGGCGCATAATTTATGGCTAAATCATTAATTTTGGTGAGTCATGGTCGTTTCTGTGAAGAACTTAAAGGTAGCACTGAAATGATCATGGGTCCACAAGACAATATTCATGCAGTGGCTCTTCTTCCAGAAGATGGTCCAGAAGAATTTACTGCAAAATTTGAAGCAGCTATTGAAGGTTTGGATGATTTCCTAGTCTTTGCGGATCTTCTCGGTGGGACACCATGTAACGTGGTCAGTCGCTTGATTATGGAAGGTCGTGACATCGAACTTTACGCAGGGATGAATCTTCCAATGGTGATTGAATTTATCAATGCTAGCCTTACAGGTATAGATGCGGACTATAAGAACCGTGCTGCAGAAAGCATCGTTAAAGTCAATGATTTATTAGCGGGCTTCGATGATGACGAAGACGAATAAGATGTGACAACGTGAAAATCGTTAGAGCATTTTATATAGAATATACATGGGAATGGGGCTTACTCCCATTCCCATATTTAATAGAAAAAGAGGAATTCAATGCTACATTATACAAAAGAAGATTTGCTCGAATTGGGTGCAGAAATCACTACACGTGAAATCTACCAACAACCAGATGTATGGAGAGAAGCTTTTGAATCTTATCAAGCAAAACGTGAAGAAATTGCAGCCTTCCTGCAAGAGATTGCGGATAAACATGACTATATCAAGGTTATTTTGACAGGTGCTGGGACTTCTGCTTATGTGGGAGATACCTTGGTGCCTTACTTTAAGGAAGTCTATGACGAACGCAAATGGAATTTCAATGCTATTGCGACAACAGATATCGTTGCCAATCCAGAAACTTATTTGAAAAAAGATGTGGCAACTGTTCTTGTATCTTTTGCTCGTAGTGGGAACTCTCCCGAAAGTGTGGCGACTGTTGATTTGGCAAAAGCCTTGGTGGATGAGCTTTATCAAGTGACTATTACTTGCGCAGCAGATGGTAAATTGGCTCTTCAAGCTCATGGAGATGACCGCAATCTCTTGCTTTTGCAACCAGCTGCTTCTAATGATGCTGGCTTTGCCATGACCTCTAGCTTTACGTCTATGATGTTGACAGCTCTCTTAGTCTTTGATCCTACAGAATTTGCTGTTAAGTCTGAACGTTTTGAAGTTGTATCTAGTCTTGCCCGTAAAATTCTAGACAATGCAGAAGATGTCAAAGAACTTGTTGACCTAGACTTTAACCGTGTCATCTATCTAGGCGCTGGTCCTTTCTTTGGACTTGCTCATGAAGCTCAGCTCAAGATTTTGGAACTGACTGCTGGTCAAGTTGCGACTATGTATGAAAGCCCAGTCGGCTTCCGTCACGGTCCAAAATCACTGATCAACGAAGATACAGTTGTCTTGGTCTTTGGTACAACAACAGACTACACTCGCAAGTACGACTTGGATTTGGTTCGTGAAGTTGCTGGTGACCAGATTGCTCGCCGTGTTGTGCTTTTGAGTGATCAAGCCTTTGGTCTTGCAAATGTCAAAGAAGTGGCCCTTGGTTGTGGCGGTGTCTTGAATGATATTTACCGTGTCTTCCCTTACATCGTTTATGCCCAACTCTTTGCCCTATTGACTTCACTCAAGGTAGAAAATAAACCAGATACACCGTCTCCTACAGGTACAGTAAACCGTGTGGTACAAGGTGTTATCATCCACGAATATCAAAAGTAATACTGCGTTTATAGATTCTTGATAAAGGAGTTTGTAAATCATACAAGTAAACCATAGATTGTCAGTAGGCTTTCTATGGTTTGTTTGCTTGAGAGAAATAGTAAAAGGAGAACAGAATGAAAGCATACACAGAGCGTGTATTTGGAAATGTTGAGGGCAAGGATGTCTTGGCCTATCGATTTGAGACAGACGGTGGCTACCAGCTTGAGGTTATGACTTATGGTGCGACCATCTTACGCTATGTCACACCTGACAAGACTGGAAATTTTGCCAATGTTATCTTGGGATTTGATGACTTTGACAGCTATGTAGGCAATAGCCCCAAGCATGGAGCTAGCGTAGGTCCTGTGGCAGGCCGTATTGCAGGTGCGACCTTTGAGCTTAATGGCAAGAACTATGACCTTGAAGTCAACAATGCTAGCAACTGTAACCACAGTGGTTCAACTGGTTGGGATTCTAGTTTATTTGAATTGGTCGAGGTGAGCGACCATGGCTTGACCCTCTACACAGAGCGTACAGATGGGACAGGAGGATTCCCTGGCAATCTTAAAATCTGGATTAGCTACAACTTAGAAGAAACTGGTGCCTATGAAATCAGCTACAAGGTGACGACCGATCAAGATACGCTGGTCAATCCAACAAACCACAGCTATTTCAACTTGTCTGGTGATTTCACGCAGACGATTGACCGTCATGTCTTCCAACTAAATACTGAGGGCATTTACCCAATCGCTCCCGACGGTGTTCCTGCCAAAACTCCAGAAGCCAACCGTGATGTGGTCAAACACATCTACAATGGTGCCTTGTTGAAAGATATCTTTGCAGAAGAAGATGAGCAAATCCAGCTGGTATCAGGTTTGGATCATCCATTTGCCCTTCCTGCAGGTCATGACAATGCTGGATTCCTTTATGACCAAAACTCAGGTCGCTTCCTGCTTTTCAAGACAGAAGCTCCTTGCTTTGTAGTTTACACAGCAAACTTTGTGGATGAGAGTGTCATCATAGGAGGTCAGCCAATGGTACAGCACAATGGGATTGCACTTGAAGCGCAGGCTTTACCAGATGCCATTCATAGCGACCTCAAAGACCAAGTCATTCTTAAAGCCGGTCAAACCTTCACCAGTAAGACACGTTATGAGCTTGTTGTGAAATAAAAGGATAGGAATTTCTACTTTTTGGGGAATAGTATTTATCTTATAACATTAGTAGAAATGGGCAAAGAATAGGAAAATATGATATAATTTAATATTGAAAATACCTGTCCTATCTAAAGGATAAAAGGAGAAAAAAATGAAGAAAATTGTATTTGCTAGCGCCTTGGCTTTGACTTTAGCTGGAGCAGTTTTGACAAATGATGTTTTTGCCAATGACAGACTTGTGGCAACACAATCTGCAGATGGTAGAAATGAAAATGTCTTGAGTTCAGAAGTGCTTAACCCTGCTAGTGGCAATGTTTTGGTTGGATTAAAGGGAGAATTTTTGACTCCAGACCAACAAGCTATCTTAGATGCCATCAATGCTATCCGTAAAGAGGCAGCTGACGAAGGCTTGGTAGATAAGTATGTTCCTATCAAATGGTCGACTGACCTAGAAAAGGCAGCTTTTGCCAGAGCTGCAGAAGCTTCTGTAACCATGGACCATACTCGTCTTTCTGGTAAAGAAATCTGGAGCGCCTTCCCATCAGGAAACAGTGTACTAGGAGAAAACTTAGGTTGGAACCATGATGGTTTCTTAAAAGCTCTTGAACAATGGCGTGCTGAAAAAGCAGACTACGTGAAGAAAAAATCAGGTGGTTCAACAAATGGTGGATCTGGTCATTATCAGACTTTGATTAGCCCTAAATTTACACACATGGGGATTGCTGCCTTTAAGAACCCAAATAACCCATATAATGCTGTAACGATTGCTCAGGCTTTTGGTGATGCTGCTACTTCAGAAGAATTGGTAGGCAGTTACGGTCCGGCTATCCAGTATGCAGAAGTGACTTCATCTAACTTGTCAACAGTTAAAAATAAAGCAGTCGTAGTTGAAAAAGCGCTGAAAGAATTTAGAACTTCTAGTTCAGACCAATCTGGTTGGGTGAAAACAGATGGGAAATGGTATTTCTATGAGTCTGGTGATCTGAAGACAGGCTGGGTGAAAACGGGTGGTAAATGGTACTACTTGGATGACCTAGGTGTCATGCAGACAGGATTTGTAAAAGTAGATGGTAGCTGGTATTACTTGAGTAGCTCAGGTGCTATGTTTACAGGCTGGGGTACAGACGGAAATAGATGGTTCTACTTTGATGGCTCAGGAGCTATGAAGACAGGCTGGCTCAAAGAAAATGGAGTTTGGTACTACCTTGATGCGTCTGGTATCATGAAGACAGGTTGGTTTAAAGTTGGCCAATACTGGTACTATGCATATGGCTCTGGAGCTTTGGCAGTCAGCACAACAACACCAGACGGTTATAAAGTAAATGGCAACGGTGAATGGGTAAACTAGAAACTAAAGGAGTTGCTTTAACAACTTTAGATAACCTATATTTATTACTATAATTTTAAAGATGGAGAGAAGAGATTGCTTCCTCCATTTTTTATTTTTCGTTGACATTTTTTATTGCTAAACAGTTAATTACTTAGTTACTCGATTTTTCCCATCCGTTCAATTGTATATCTATCCCTAGAATCTTTTAAAAAGTTGATGTATAATGGAAAGAGTTGTATATTTTACAATAAATTAACATACTGATTTAAAAATGTAAAAAGAGGGGAATATGAATTTCAAAACTAGTGGAGAAGAAAGACAGAATTTCTCATTAAGAAAATTGGCAGTTGGTCTTGTATCTGTGGCAGTTGCGTGTTTCTTTTTGATGGGAACTGGCCTACAGACTGTATCTGCCCAAGAATCTCATACCGTTAATTATACTTATGTTTTAGAGTCGGATTTGACTGATGAAGAGAAGGCTCTCTTGGTTACATCCCTACCACAAGTAGCGGAAGAAACAGACGCTACCTACTATCTGGTTTATCGAGCAAATCAAGTATTGCCCAATACGGGTACTAGCTCTCCATTAGGGACTGCTGCCTTGGTGGCAGGCCTTAGTTTGCTGGTTGTAGTTGTTCTTAAGGGACGTGATGGCAAGAACAAAATGAGTCGATTCTTGTTAGTAACCGGTCTAGGCAGTCAGTTGCTGTCTCCAACTGTTCTTGCTTTGACTAGCGAGACACTAGCTGCTTATAACACCCAATTATCGGTCCAGGCAGGAGATGCCTTACCAGCTCCGGTTGATATTCCTGGTTATACTTATCTAGGATATGTGGAAAATAAGCCAGCTCTTTCTGTACAGATAACTAGCAAACCAGCAGAATCTACTGAAAATCAAGAGATTAAATTAGAAAACAGTCAATCTCAGGAAGTAGTTACTACTCATTCAGCAGATTCGACTATGGGAACTGAATTTGTCAAGCAGTCAAATGACAGCAAGTCTAACTTAGAAAATGTAGATATCTCAGCAGCTAAGGCTCCATCTTCTAAAAATGAGGATACTAGTCAGCAACCAGCAGTTTCTCTAAGTCAGGAAAGCAAGGATACGAATGTTGTCAAAGGCGGGGAGGCAGACCAAAAAACAGCACCAGCTACAGAGTCTGCAACAAATTCAAGCCAAACTGATGGGAATCAAGAACAGACAAATCCAGTACCGCCAGCTTCGCAAAGCCCAGTGGTAGAGAATCAGCAAGGAGGAACATCTTCTCCTGTAGAGCCTCAACCACAAGAAAATAATGAAACTGTAGTACAAGCAAAAGGTACCCAAGAGTCAGGTCATGAGGGCGAAGCCTTAATCCAACCATCGCAACCAGCGTACACAGCCCCAATTAGCACCCAAGGTACCCAAGAGTCAAGTCATGAAGGCGAATCCCTAGTCCAAGCAGAGCAGCCGTCTTATACAGCCCCAATTAGCACCCAAGGTACCCAAGAGTCAGGTTATGAAGGTGATGCCCTGGTTCAACCATCGCAGCCGTCTTATACAGAACCCGTTAGCACTCAAGGTACCCAAGAGTCGGGCCATGAGGGTGATGCCCTGGTTCAACCAGCACAACCGTCTTATACAGAACCCGTTAGCACCCAAGGTACACAAGAGCCCGGCCATGAAGGCGAATCCCTTGTTCAATCAGAACTACCAGTTTACACAGGTCCTCAGGAGGGAGCTCCAGTTGAGCCAACAGTGCCAGAGTCTACAGAAGTTGTTAGCAGTAAGGGCACGCAAGAGCCCGGCCATGAGGGTGAAGCCTTAGTTCAACCCGTTCAGCCATCTTACACAGCCCCAATTAGTACCCAAGGTACGCAAGAGCCCGGTCACGAGGGTGAGGCTCTGGTTCAATCAGAACTACCAGTTTACACAGGTCCTCAGGAGGGAGCTCCAGTTGAGCCAACAGTGCCAGAGTCTACAGAGGTTGTTAGCAGTAAGGGCACGCAAGAGTCAGGTCACGAAGGTGAAGCTGCTGTAACAGAGGCTCTTCCTGAACTGCCTTTGACAAGTAATCATCGTACAGTAACAGAAACCATTCCTCATGAAACTGAAGAAATTGAAGATGCGACTATCTTAAAAAATCACCGAGAAATTGCTCAGGAAGGAAAAGACGGTTTACGAACAATCGAGTATGAGGATTATCTCGTAGATGGTAAGGTAGAAGCTAGCAAGGAAATCTCACGTACAGAAGTAGAACCAACCAAAGAGATTGTCAAGGTTGGTAGTCTTGTTAAAACCAAACCAACGGTTGAAATTACTAATCTGGTTAAAGATGAGAGCAAAAAAGCAGTAGCAGTCAACTATCACCTGGATGACCCAACGTCTGCTCTTGTTAAGGCCAAGGCCCAAATTTACCAAAAAGGAACATTGGTCAAAGAGGTGAACTTGAAAGATCCATCAGCCCAACAAACGATTGATGGATTGGACTACTATACGTCATACAATCTTAAGACTTACCTGACCTATAATCTAGGACAATCTGATCAGGAAAGTACAGAAGTATCAACGAAAGATTTTCAGTTAGACTATAAAAAAATTGAAATCAAAGATGTGGATGAAGTGGGGCTCTATGGTAAGGAAGATGGTCACTACCGTCGTTATCTGAACTTATCAGAAGTACCAAGTGATTTATCACCTTATTTTGTCAAAGTCAAATCAGACAAGATGAAGGAAATGCTTCTACCAGTTAGCTCTATTAAGGAAACAGCTGGTGGAAAATACAAGGTAACCGTTGCTTTCAATGAACTAGTTCAAGAAGAAGGTTCAGCATACAAGGATAACTATAGCTTCACAATTGATAAGCAAAAGATTGCCAAGGACGGTGTCTATACTTCCTTCAAGAAACTGATTGCTGCCATGCAAGGTAATCTCGCTGGAACCTTTAAACTTGGAGCTGATATGACAGCTGACGAGGTGTCCTTAGCTAAGGGACAAACCAGTTATGTGACAGGAACTTTCACTGGTAACCTTATCGGTGCGAGTGATGGGAAACCATTTGCGATTTATGACCTTAAGACAGCCTTGTTTGATAACTTGACCAAGGCTACTGTGAAAGATATTGACCTTAAAGCGGTGGCGATTAAGAGTCAAGAAGACACAGCCAGCCTAGCAAAAGTGGCTACTAACAGCCAGATTAGTAATGTAGCTGTAGAAGGTCAATTGTCAGGTAGCAAGTCAGTTGCAGGTTTGGTAGCGAAGGCTCAGGATACAGAAATAACCAATAGTTCTTTTACAGGTAGCATTCAGGCCAAGCATGCGGATACCTCTTCTTACTATGTAGGAGGTATAGCAGGGCTTCTATCTGGTAATAAGGCTAAGATTGATAAGGTAGCTGTTGATGCAAGTATTTCGAGCAATGCCCGCAACAATGACCAATTTGCGGGAGGTATTGTTGGGAAGGTTCAAAGTAGTGCTTTGGTCTCTCATGCGCTAGCAAGTGGAACCATCCTCAACACGACAACCTATCTGCGCGTTGGAGGTATAGCAGGTTCTACATGGCAGAATGGCCGTATCCATCATGTCGTTAGCATGGTTAATACTGGAGATGGCTATGCCATCACAGGAGACCAGTACAGGGGAGCGGACATCAAAGATGCCAGCACTGCCGTTGAGAACAAGAAGGCAGATCTCTATGCGACCTCAATCACCCAAGACCAGGTCAAAGAAAAGGTTCAGTCATATGGGATGACAGTGACACTAAACGATACAGGTCAAACACTCAAGGCCAATCAGCACAGTGTGGACTATACTCAGTTAAGCCAAGGTCAAGCTAGTCGAAAAGTTGCTTATCACAATATCGAGAAATTGATGCCTTTCTATAATAAAGAGCTAGTGGTTCACTATGGAAATCAAGTCAATCCTACTGATAAGCTTTATACTATAGAACTGCTGGATGTTGTACCAATGAAGGACAATGACATCATCACAGATATTCAGGCCAATAAAGCAGTTATCAATAAACTTATGTTGCATTTTGCTGACAATACAATCAGTTATCTAGATGTGACCTACAAAGGAGACTTCAAAAATACACAAGTTGCAGAGTACAGCGTAGCAGGTAAACCCTTTATCTTTACGCCAGAGGCCTTCCTATCTGACTATACAAAAGTGACTAATCAGGTCCTAGCAGATTTGCAAGGGGTCGAATATGACTCAGCAGGCATGAGAAAAGTCCTTGGCATTGAGGCAGATGCGTCGCTTGATCCGCTATATTTGGATAAAGAATTTGAAAAAGTTAAGGCCAATATCGGTGAACATCTCCGTAAAGTGCTAGCCATGGACAAGTCTATCAATACGATGGGAGATAGTGTAGCAACCTACATCAGCGAGAAAATCAAGAACAACAAGGAAGCTTTCTTGCTTGGTTTGACCTACCTCAATCGCTGGTACAATATCAACTATGATCACATCAATACCAAGGACCTCAATAGCTATAAGTTTGACTTTGATGGCAATAGCACAGCTTCAACCTTGGATACTATCATTGCACTAGGTCAGAGTGGTATGGAAAATCTCAAGGCATCAAATAATCCAAGTGCCTATGAAACAACCCTGGCTGCTGCAAAAGGTCGCAAGACAGTGACTGATTTACTAGAGTCTTACAGAAAACTCTTCCTACCAAACAAAACCAATAATGAATGGTTGAAGACAAATACCAAGGCCTATATCGTAGAGAGTAAATCAGCGATTCCAGAAGTGCGTGCCAAACAAGAGTCAGCAACACCAGATAGTAACTATACGCTGGGAGTCTATGACCGTATTACGGCACCAAGTTGGAAATTAAAAAATATGCTCCTACCGCTATTGACATTGCCAGAAGAGGATGTTTATGTGATTTCAAACCTTTCTACTTTGGCCTTTGGTGGCTACGAACGCTACCGTGACCGTGTTAATAATACAGTCTTGTTAGGAGAGGAATTGCGTCAGTATGTCCGTGTTAAGGTCGACCAGTCGGCTGAATGGCAACGAGACCACTACGATATCTGGTATCATCTCCTTTCACCAGAATACAAAGAAAAACTCTTCCGTTCAGTCATGGTGTCAGATGGATTTGGTATGAAAGATAGCAATAGCAAGTATTACTGGGCTACCCTGTCTGATAAGGCTATTGATTCTATCTACAACTTCTTTGGACCAACTGGTAAGTGGTATGGGGAAAGTAAAGGAGCTGGAGCCTATGCCAACGGTTCTGAGGTCCACTATGTCAGCGACCGCTTGTTGGATAAATACGGAACATCAGTCTATACCCATGAAATGGTTCATAATTCTGACGGACATATTTACTTTGAAGGAAAAGGTCGTCGTGAAGGATTGGGAGCAGAGTTGTATGCTCTAGGATTGTTACAATCTGCTGATAGTCTAGATAAGGATGCTATTGTCTTGAATACTCTCTATAAAGGGGATAAGGATTCACCAACTCGCTTGCATACTTATGACCCGGCAAGTCGCTTCACATCAGCTGCAGCCTTGCAAGAGTATGTGCACGGTATGTACGATGTCTTGTACACCTTGGATGCTATGGAAGCCAATGCCATTTTAACTAAGTCTAACGATGTTAAGAAAAAATGGTTTAGAAAAATAGAGAATTTCTACATTGAGGACAAGTATCATAAACAAACGCATGCAGGAAACTCTATTCGTCCACTGACAGATGCTGAAGTAAGCAAACTAACTAGTCTCAATGCCTTGATTGCCAATGATATCATCAACCGTCGAGCTTACCGTGATAAGAGTGACTATGCTCGTAATGGCTATCATCTTATCAGTATGTTCTCACCGATTTATGCGGCCCTCAGCAATCCAAAGGGTGCACCTGGTGACATCATGTTTAGAAAAACAGCCTATGAATTGTTGGCAGAAAAAGGATACCAAGATGGCTTCTTACCATATGTATCCAACCAATACGCAGAAGAAGCTAAACGCAAAGGGGACATTACCTATTCAGATTGGCAACGAAAAGATGTGGGGCTCATCACTGATAGTCTCGTCTTGAAAAATGTCTTTGCCAACAAATACGCTTCATGGGCTGATTTCAAGAAGGATATGTTTGATCAACGTATTCGTAAGCAAGACCAGTTGAAACCAATCACTATTCAGTATGAACTTGGTGTACCAAACAGCAGCAAGGAGATTACAATCCGTTCAGCTGCCCAAATGCAAGAACTCATCGATCAAGCAGTGGCGAAAGATGTGGCTAACATTGACCGTACGACAAGCCATGCTCCTGCAAGTTGGGTACACTTGTTAAAACAAAAAATCTACAATGCCTACCTACGTAGCACAGATGATTTCAGAGAATCGATTTATAAACAATAAGAAAACTCCCCCACGCTATCCTGTCTAATCCAGTCCATCTTGCAGATGGTCAGTCTTTGTGATAGAATAGCATAAAGTCCTTTTGAGGGGGAACTTGCTAGGAAATCCCCAAGCATTGTAACGGATGAACCACCCTCGCCTTTTTGTGAGGGTGGTTTTTCCTTTGTAAGTAGAAAATAAGAGAGAAAGAGTCTACATCATGTCGAGAATTGTTACCATTCATCCAGCCAAGGAAATCCGTCGCTATGGCTTTGAGAGTACCCAGGTCTATCGAGCTCGTATAGCACGATATCTGGGTTTGGAATATGTTCACCTTGTATCGAGCCCTCAGCTTCGTCCTGACTGGAAGAAAGATTTAATCAAGTTAGGATTTTTAGAAAAAGAACTGATATGTGTTCCGCATAGTTTTTCAGATATAGGCCATGCAGACTTATCAGTGAAGCCAGAAAGTTTAACGCTAGCAGATGGAGATCAGGTTGAGCTCAATGAAGACGGTTTTGTCGCCTCTGTTACCCTAGGAGATGGCTCGGGGAGATATTACTATACCAAGGGGCCCTTCTTGTTTGAAGATTTCAAGGAAAAGGAACTGCGTTGGTATCATGAAAATGGAGAATTGGCTCTGGAAGGACGATTTATCGATCCTTTCAAAGAACCCTCTCCTGTAACCATCTTTCATCCAGAGTATATCTACCGCATAGGAGGAGAAATCCGTTCTGAAGAGGACTTGTTGGTTAAGTTCCTAGCCAGATGGGCAAAACAGACAGATCTTTTTATCCGTGACCAACAAATCGTTCCCAAACCCAGCCTCTGGCGTTATATGGAAAATACGGACAAAAATTACTATGAAGTTGTCCATGAAAATATCATGCGAGATTTACGCCTCGCCAATCTGCGCAAGACAAACAAATACCTAGTTGCCAGTGAAGTGTTGACTGATACCTTGGCGAAACAAGGGTATGACACTAAGTTTTTACCACCAATGTTTACAGAAAAAGTAGGTCAGCTAAGAAAAATCGGACCTGTTTTGGACTATTGCCTAGTGGGTCATATGGGAGAAGGCAAGAACGTTGAACTTGTCATTGAAGCCTTTATCGAACTCTACAAACGTGGCTCCAAGGCCCAGATTACCTTTTATGGTGGCTCAGAGGAACGTCTAGCAGAATTACAGAATCAATATGATCTTCCGCCAACCATTCACTTTAAAGGTATCGTTAACGAAGTGCCTTATCATCTGCACCAATGTTACCTGTCAGCTAGTTATACAGAGTTATTTGCCAATGCCTGTGTTGAAGCCCTCAATCAAGGATTGCTGGCTTTGTTATCAGATGTGGATATCGCTCATCGTTTCTATGCTGGTCAGTCCAATGCCATCAACTTATTTAAAACTAAATCAGAGTTGATTCAAAAGATAGAAGAGATGGAGCAGCCTGATTTTTGTCTATTAAATGAAAAAAATCTAGCCTTAGCCTCTCGCTATTCTCTGGAAAAAGTAGCTCAAATATACAGAGAACTATTAGATAGGAATTTCTAGGATGTTGGGAATTCTAGTCACCCTATTGCTCTATTTCGGCTTGATTTCTTGGATTGCCTATCGGAAAAAAGGGGACGAAGAGGACTATTATCAGGTTAAGAAAGCTGTTCCAGTGACAGTTCTGGCCTTCTCAGTCTTTGCCACCTTACTCAGCCCTATTTCCTTTCTGACTCTGGTTGGAAATGCCTATACAGGTAGGTCCTATCTCTGGTTTGCCCAATGTGGCATCCTTCTAGCCATTCCACTAGCTCATCGCTATTTTCTGCCCCTCTATCAAAAGGGAAACTACGAGACAGCCTATCATCTTTTAGAGGACAAGTTTCAATCGACTGGCATTCGTTCACTGGCCTCAGGTCTTTTCATTCTCTACCAGTTGGGGCGAATAGCAGTGGTGACCTACTTGTTGTCTCAGGCCTTAGCGCCCTTTATCCCTCTCAATCAGCTGGTCTTGTCAGGTTTACTCCTTCTTTTGACGGTCTATTATCTGGCAAGTGGTGGTCTCTTGGTTGTGCTGTGGACGGACTTCTTTCAAGGCTTGGTCCTGCTGGCTATATTGGCCCTCTTTCTACCAAGAATTGCCCAATCAGGTCTTGTCATGAATAGCAGTCAACAGCTATCTCACTTTGCAGAGATGCTGGATGGGAAGACGGTTTTTATCTTAGTTACAGGAGCAGGTTTTAGTAGCTTGTTTTCCTACGTTTCTTCGCAGGATATCGTCCAACGTTTTAATAGCAAAATGGGGCGTCAGAAGATTGGAAAAATCTTATGGCTACAGGGACTCTTGTCCTTTGGGATTGCCAGTTTACTGTATCTGATTGGCTGCTCAATTCGTCAGGAAAATTTCGCTACCTCATCGACCAATCCTGTTCTCATTGCTTACGCTCGAGAAGGTCTGGCACCTTGGTTTGGTGGTTTTATCATGCTGGCTCTCTTGGCAGCAGGCCAATCCACCGTTTCATCCAGTATGAATGCAATCGTGACCTGCTTGAAGTTGGATTTTGCTTGGACAAAAATTCGCTGGTCGCCAAGTATTCTATCCTTTGTCTTAGCAGGTCTGTCCTGGCTCCTCTGCCTCTTGCTCATGAATGCAGAAATCTACTCCATCTACGAATGGATTAACGGCTTTATGGGCTTGACACTGGGTGTGATTGGTGGTTTGTACCTCTTGGTTTTGCTCCTCAAAAGACCGAGTTTACAGTTAGCCAAAATCTATCTGGTTTTTAGTCTAGGAGCCTTGGTTCTCTATCATTACAGTGGCCTTTTTGTCAACCCCAATCCCTGGTTAAATAGTATCATCACTACCCTATCTGCCCTTTTTATCTCAATTCTAGGAAGACTATATGAAAGTAACATCTAAACCCATAGCCGTCATTTTGATCCGTTCGGGTTCACGCGGCTTAGTAGATAAAAATATCAAACCGCTTGCAGGCAAACCCTTGGTTTTCTATACCATCGAAGTCGCTCTAGCTTCTAAGCTATTTAGTGAAATCTGGGTCTCATCAGACTCACTAGCCTATCTAGAACTCTGTCGTCAAGCCTATCCAGAGATTCGTTGTGTCCATCGACCGAAAGAATTGGCCCTATCAACAACCTCTAGCTTAGAAACCTTACGCGACTTTTTACAGCCCTTTGAGGAAGAGCAGGTTTTTGTGAATCTACAGGTGACTTCACCCCTGAGAGAGGTAGAGCACCTCATCGAATCCTATCAGCTCTACTGTCAGTCTGGTGCCGACCATTTGATTTCCTGTGTTAAGGCGGACAAGAGTCGTAGTCTTTTCTTGCAGTTAGCGGAGTCGTCATTTATCCGCCCGCCTCACGTTTCCAAGCACTATGCTCGGCAAAAAGAGCCTGTCTATTACTATCCTAACGGTAGTATCTGGATTTCTCGTAAGGATCTTTACCTGAGAGACGAGACCTTTTACACAGATAAGACAGTAGCCTATGAAATGCCCAAACTCTATTCTTATGATATCGACGATGCCTTGGACTTTGAAGTCGTTGAGACCTTGCTGCACCATCACCACCTAGGAGAATCAAAAAGATGAAACACCTCATCATTGCCACAACGCCCTTGCAGGCCAAGATTGCCCAGCATATCAAGGGACTCTATCTTAATCAGGACTTTGTTAGCCTTTATGTCAGTCCTGTCAAAAATGCCCGTCAGGAGCATTATGCCAAGGATTTTAATCATGTTTATTATCCTCAGGATGCAGAGGCCTTGGCTCATATTTGTCAGGAGCTTGCCGGCGACTATGACACCATCTTTTATGCTAGCTTTGACAATAGCTTGATTCTGGACTTGGTTGCTAGTTCAAACTACCAACACCTCATGAGTTTCGATGATGGTTATGCGGATATTTACCCTTTGGGAATGTATGCCCTCCCTCTTCAATCTAGTCAGGTAGGGTCTTTGGGCTTGACCAGAGATGACTTGATTGAGCGGACGGAAAAACACTACACCCTCTATCGCAGTGACTACCATGTCGTGGCTAGAGAAAAGCTAGTCTATCTGGAGCATTTTTTTAACCTGCCACAAGCTCCCGTTTCAAATGGCAAGACAGTCAAGGTTCTGCTGGGGCAAAAGTTCTCTGAAGAGGACGATCAGATATCCATCCGCTTTATCAGCACCTATGCCAAGGCCTTGGCCATTGACCTCTATCTGCCCCATCCCAAGGAAACTTTCACTATACCAGATGTAACTTACTTGGAGACGGACCTAATCTTTGAAGATGTCCTAGCTCAACTCTTTCAAGAATACGAGTTCGTTCAGGTCTATCACTTCACCTCGTCTGTCAGTCTTCACTTGAAAGACCTGCCCCATGTGACCATCACAGGCATTTCTCTTCCTTACTATGAGGATAGGCAAAAAGAATTGCGCCGATTAGGTTGTCAGTTTGAAAGGGTTTCACTTGGCTGGTAGCATAAATGTATATTTTTAAATATGCAAATCCATACGTCTGTATGGAATTTTTTATAGATAAATATAGCAAAAAACTATAATTTGAATCATCAAAAAGTACTCAAATTCCTTGTATAAGAGGTTTTAAATTGTTAAAATAGAAATGTCGGGTTTTCGAGTTTTATCAATCATCTGTTGTAATAACAACATATTAAAATTTGGAAATCATACAAAAAAATAAAAATAAAGGATGCTAAGAATGTTTATAAATAAAAAGGAAAAATTTTCCATTCGTAAGTTTAAAGACGGCCGTTCAGACTCAGTCAAAATCGGTACAGTCGGTCTGATTGTCGGTGCAGCCCTTGCAATGGCAGCTGGAACGCAGACCGTTGAAGCGGCAATGACAGAAAACAGCGATAACACAACAACGATTTCAAATGATAAGGGTTCAGTAGTTGTAGAAACAGCTAATATTGAGGATCCAAATAATGGTAAGAACTTTGATACTAATCCAACTGAAAGTGATACAAAAACAATCACTAAAACTGGAAAAGTAGATTACAAATATGTAACTGCTGAAGGAAATACTGTATTAGAAGAAAACAAAAACCAAAACTCTGGTGCTGACAAAACTATCGAAACAACATACGATGTATTCGGTAAATCAGGAGAAGTTTTCAAAGAAACAACAGGTGGAGATGCACAAGATAGCGACTTAAACGACGCTAAAGAAAATGGTAAGAAAGAAACGATTGAAAAAGACGGGAAAACTTACCACCTAATCGGAGAACCTAAAGTTGAAACTACTGGAGATGGTGGAGGAGTATACTCTGATACAACTCTAGGTGATGTGACTGCAAAATTGACTCCAGAAGGATTAAGTAATGCAGAAGGTAAAATCACTTACGACACTGTGAAACCTGGTGGAAAAGCTTGGATTGTTGAACAAACAGGAAAAGGAACATATGGTAAATATGTGCAAGCTGATTCAGGTGCAATCACTTCTGACGATAAAATGATTGAAGCCTTCAAGTCTGGTGAAGCGGCAGCAAAAGACTTCAATTCAGCGAATGTAACTGCTGATGGTGGAATCAAAGAAGGAGACTACGTTTTCGTTCTTGAGAAAAATACTTATGTAACAGTTAACTCTGGGGATGTTACTTTATCAGCTTATATACCTTTATCGCCTAAGGACAATGTAGCTGATGACCTTTCGGATTCGGGACAGGGGGATGGTGCAAGTCTAGATAGAACATATGCAATGGTTCAAAAATTTAAAGCTGCGCCAGATACTTTAACAGGAGAAAGGAACAAAACTACTGTAAAAGGGTATCTTGCTTATCTTCAAGAAAAAGGATTAGAAGATAACATTCTTAATTTTAAACGATATTTTGCTGTGGGGCTAGACGCAAAAACTGGTGTTAAAGGCGCTATAGCAGTTGATAATGGAGACCAAGTTGATGCTAAAAGAAGACCGACATCGGATGTAACTGCGGATTATTCAGAGGTTTATGAATCTGGAACAAGTGCTATAAGTGGTGGTGATTTTACTCTTAACCTTAGTGGTCCTCAAGCGGAATATGAAACTTACACTTACCGCGATGAAATCACTCCACTTCGTGCCTACCGTTTAGCAAGTGGTACTACAACAATCACTTACACTTATGCCGAAGAAAAAACTCGTGAAGTCGAGAAAAAAGGTTCTGTAGTCGTTAACTACCAAACAGCAGACGGAGTAGAATTGAAAGCTCCTTACACTGATACTCCTGAAACAGTAGCTGAAGTAGTAACTGAGCATTACTATGTAAATGCTGATGGGCAAGAAGTAGTTGTAGAAGATAAGACTGTTAGAACTCCTAAAAACGTAGCCTACAACACTAAAGAAAACGAAACTGAAAAACCTCAAAAACTTACAGATGCAGATGGAAATGTTTACTACTTAAACGAAGCAAACACAAAAACATCTGTAAATGATACAGAAACAACATCACCAGCTGAAGAAGGTACAGTAGTAGAAGGTGTTACAAAAGTAACTTACATCTATGAAAAAGCTGGATCAGTAATCGTTAACTACAAAACTGAAGATGGAACTCCACTTACAGGTACAGTAGTAGACGAAGATGGAGCTGGTAAAACAGTAGAATCAGGTGCAAAAGACACTGATAACGGTAAACCAGGTACAGCCTATAACACTGCAGATAACGGAATGAAACCAACTCGTATTAAAACTGCAGAAGGAAAAGTTTACCAATTAGTTCCAGAATCAACTGAAGGTGAAGAAGAAGGTGAAGTTGAATCAGGAACAACTAAAGAAGTAACATACGTTTATAAAGAAGTTAAAGGTAACGTAGTTGTTAAGTACGAAGATACTGAAGGTAACCCGCTTGCTGATGACGAACAAGATGAAACAGATGCTTCTCTAAATGTTAAATACGATACAGCTGACCACAAAAAAGATGAAATCACTAAAGATGGTGTTAAATATTACTTAACAGCTAAAGAACTTAAAGACGGTTCTAAACCAGCTGCTGGAGATGTTGTTGAAGGAACAACTACAGTAACTTACGTTTACGAAAAAGCAGGACAAGTAGTAGTTAACTACCAAACAGAAGACGGAACTCCATTAGTAGGAACTGCAGATGGTGCTAATGTAGAATCAGGTGCAAAAGACACTGTAGATGGAAGACCAGGGTCTGACTATAACACTGCAGACAACGGAATGAAACCAAACCGTATCACAACTGCAGAAGGAAAAGTATACGAACTAGTACCAACAGCAACTAAAGGTGAAGAAACTGGTAAAGTTGTTGCTGGAGAAACTAAAGAAGTAACATATGTTTATAAAGAAGTTAAAGGTAACGTTGTTGTTAAGTATGAAGATACTGAAGGTAACGTAATCGCTGAAGACGAAAAAGACGAAACAGATGCTTCTCTAAACGTTAAATACGATACGGCAGACCACAAAAAAGATGAAATTACTAAAGATGGTGTTAAATATTACCTAACAGCTAAAGAACTTAAAGACGGTTCTAAACCAGCTGCTGGAGATGTGGTAGAAGGAACAACTACAGTAACTTATGTTTATGAAAAGGCAGGACAAGTAGTCGTTAATTACCAAACAGAAGATGGAACTCCATTAGTAGGTGTAGATGCGACTGGTGCTAATGTAGCTTCAGGTGCAAAAGATACTGTAGATGGAAGACCTGGATCAGCATACGACACTTCTGATAACGGAATGAAACCAAACCGTATTACAACTGCAGAAGGAAAAGTATACGAGCTAGTACCAGCATCAACTAAAGGTGACGAAACAGGTACAGTAGTAGCCGGAGAAACTAAAGAAGTAACATACGTTTATAAAGAAGTTACTGGAGATGTAGTAGTTCACTATGTTGACACAGAAGGTAATACAATCGCAGCTGACAAGGATGACCTAAAAGGTGCATCTCTAAGTGAAAAATATGACACTGCTGTTGATAACAAACCAGAAAAAATCACTGCAGAAGACGGAACTGTATATTATATTACAAAAGCTGGTCTTAAAGATGGTTCTAAACCAGAAACTGGAGACGTAGTAGAAGGTAAAACTGATGTAACTTACGTTTATGAAAAAGCTGGATCAGTAATCGTTAACTACCAAACAGAAGACGGAACTCCATTAGTAGGAACTGCAGATGGAAAAGATATTGCTTCAGGTGCTAAAGATACTGACAATGGAAAACCAGGTTCTGAATACAACACTGCAGACAATGGAATGAAACCAAACCGTATTACAACTGCAGAAGGAAAAGTATACGAACTAGTCCCAGCATCAACTAAAGGTGATGAAACAGGTACTGTAGAATCAGGTCAAACTAAAGAAGTAACATATGTTTATAAAGAAGTTAAAGGTAATGTAGTTGTTAAGTATGAAGATACTGAAGGTAACACACTTGCTGAAGACGAAAAAGACGAAACAGATGCTTCTCTAAACGTTAAATACGACACAGCAGACCACAAAAAAGCTGAAATCACTAAAGATGGTGTTAAATATTACTTAACAACTAAAGAACTTAAAGATGCTTCTAAACCAGCTACTGGTGATGTAGTAGAAGGTACAACTACAGTAACTTACGTTTATGAAAAAGCAGGACAAGTAGTCGTTAACTACCAAACAGAAGATGGAACTCCATTAGTAGGTGTTGATGCAGCTGGTGCAAATGTTGCTTCAGGTGCAAAAGACACTGTAGATGGAAAACCAGGATCAGACTACGATACTTCTGATAATAATATGAAACCAGCTCGTATCACAACTGCAGAAGGCAAAGTCTACGAACTAGTACCAACAGCAACTAAAGGTGACGAAACTGGTAAAGTTGTAGCGGGTGAAACGAAAGAAGTAACATACGTTTATAAAGAAGTTACTGGTGATGTAGTCGTTCACTATGTTGACACAGAAGGTAATGTAATCGCTGAGGATAAAGAAGATACTAAAGGTGCTTCTCTAAACTCTAAGTACGATACAACTGACAACAAACCAGAGAAAATCGAAAAAGACGGAACTGTTTACTACTTAACAGAAAAAGCTGTTAAAGATGACTCTAAACCAGAAAACGGAGACGTAGTTGAAGGTAAGACTGAAGTAACTTACGTTTACGAAAAAGCAGGACAAGTAGTCGTTCACTACACTGACGAAAAAGGTAACACGATTCAAGTGGATGCTGTTGATACCAAAGACGGCAAACCAAACGCTGACTACAACACTGCTGATAACGACATGAAACCAAACCGTATTACTACTCCAGAAGGAAAAGTATACGAATTAATCCCTCAATCAACTAAAGGTGATGAAACAGGTAAAGTTAAAGCTGGTGAAACTACAGAAGTAACTTACGTCTACAAAGAAATCACTGGTAATGTAGTCGTTCACTACGTTGATACAGAAGGAAACACATTAGCTGACGATACGAAAGATGTAGAAAATGGATCACTAAGTGATAAATATGATACAACTGACAACAAACCAGCTAAACTTGAAAAAGATGGTACAGTTTACTACTTGACAGCTAAAGAATTGAAAGACGGTTCTAAACCAGAAAACGGTGCTGTTGTAGAAGGAACTACAGAAATCACTTATGTATACGAAAAAGCAGGAAACGTTCTTGTTCATTACGTAGACGAAGCTGGAAACACTCTTCAAGCAGATGCTGTTGATACAAAAGACGGTCAACCAGGAGCTAAATACGATACTTCTGATAACGATATGAAACCAACTCGTATCACTACTTTAGAAGGTAAAGTATACGAATTAGTCCCAGCATCAACTAAAGGTAACGAAACTGGTGATGTTGAAGCAGGTAAGACTACTGAAGTGACTTATGTCTACAAAGAAGTGAAAGGAAACGTAGTCGTTCATTACACTGATGAAGCGGGTAACACAATCGCAGAAGACGTTAAAGATACGACTGACGGATCTGTAAGCTCAGCATATGACACAACTGATAACAAACCAGCTACAATCACAACAAAAGATGGTAAGTTGTATGTACTTGTACCAACTTCAACTAAGGGTGAAGAATCTGGTAAAGTAACCGAAGGAACTACAGAAGTAACTTACGTTTATAAAGATGCCAAAGAAGAAGCTTCTAAAGCAATCGATAAAGCTTTGTCTGAAAAAGAAAGTAAGATCAAAGAAAATCCTGAGTTAACAAACGAAGAAAAAGAAAAAGCGATTGAAGAAGCTAAGAAATCAGCAGAAAAAGCTAAGAAGGCATTGGAAGAAGCGAAAACTCCTGAAGATGTAGAAAAATCTACTACAAAAGGTAAAGAAGAAGTAGAGAAAACTCCTGTTACTCCAGAAGATAAGCCAAAAGCGAAAGAAGCGATTGATAAAGCTCTAGAAAATAAAGTGAAGAAGATTGATGAAAATCCAAACTTGACTCCAGAGCAAAAAGAAAAAGCTAAAGAAGAAGCTAAGAAAGACGCTGAAGAAGCTAAGAAAGCAATCGACAAAGCACCTTCTAAAGAAGAAGTAGAGAAAGCTAAAGAAAATGGTAAGAAAGAAGTTGAGAAAGACACTCCAACTCCAGACAAACCATCAACTCCGTCAGAAGATGATAAAGATAAGCCAACTACACCTTCACCAGAAGAAAAAGCTAAAGCTAAAGAAGAGATTGACAAAACTTTAGAAAATAAAGTTAAGAAAATCGATGAAGATCCAAGCTTAACACCAGAGCAAAAAGAAAAAGCTAAGGAAGAGGCTAAGAAAGAAGCTGAGAAAGTTAAGAAATCAATCGAAGAAGGTAAGACAACTGAATGGGTAGACGAAAAAGGAAACCCAATCAAACCTGTCACACCAGGAACATACCCAGCAGGATCAACTCCTAACTACGAACTAGTAGGAACAGTTACAAACCCAGAAACAGGCAAAGTAATACACATCTTCAAACCAGTAACTAAGAAACCAGTGACAGTATGGGTAGATGTCAATGGTAAACCTGTGAAACCATTAGCTGAAGGTGATAACCCAGCTGGAGAGATTCCTGGATATGCATTGGTAGATACAATAAAAGTTGAAGGAACTGGTAATGTCATCCACGTATTTAAACGTACTACAAATGGAAGACCTCAAAAAGAAGGTTCTACAAATGGAGGATCACTCATTCCATCTCAACCAGGTTCTCCAGCAACACCTTCAACAAATCCAACAAATCCGGTGAGACCGACAGACCCAAGTCAACCAGAAACTCCAGTAGTTCCTGCAGACCCAAGTCAGCCAGCAACACCAGCTACCCCAGCTAATCCGGCTAACCCAGCTGGTCCAGCAACTCCAACGATGCCATCGGCACCAGTAAATGGTGAAGCACCACAAGCTCCAGCAGCTTCATCAGAAGCTAAAGGACAAGCAGAGCTTCCAAACACTGGTACAGAAGACAATGCTAGCCTAGCAGCACTTGGACTTCTTGGAGTATTGAGCGGATTTGGACTTGTTGCTCGCAAGAAAAAAGAAGACTAATTTTAATTAGATTTTCTGACAAGAAAAAGGAGTAGGATATCATATCCGCTCCTTTTCTTTTTGGGTTGAGATAAGAGTCATCATAGCATTGGTTAAAAATTTTCGGTGGTTTTATTGTCAATTCTCTGTAAATTTTTCTCGTTCTAATCCCATATAGACAAGATGGCAGAATCATAATCTATAAGTTGTCTGGCTTGACTTTCTTGATGGGAATTATATAATAGATGTAATAAAAATAATTACAACCGAGAAAGAGGACCATTTATGACCTATGAATACAAGAGCCACATTTATTTAGCAGAGACAGTTTTAAATGTAAAGAACTTGGCGAGTCAAACAGCCTTTTATCAGCAAGTTATTGGTTTAGAAGTCTTATCTCAAACTGAGACAGAGGTCGTTCTGGGACTTGGAGGAAAAGTCTTGGTACACTTGATTCAAACACAAGAGAGCGGTGAAGCAAGGGAACATTATGGTCTTTACCATCTGGCTATTCTTTTGCCGACACGCAAGGATTTGGCAGATGTCTTAAAACACCTGACAGATTTACAGATTCCTCTTGTCGGCGGTGCAGACCATGGGTACAGTGAAGCTCTTTACTTGGAGGATTTGGAGGGAAATGGCATTGAACTCTATCGAGATAAGCCGGTTTCCACATGGGATATTCGAGAAGACGGACGCATTATCGGAGTGACGGAGGCTCTTGCGGCGCAGGACATTTATGAGCTGGGGGAAAGAGTAGAACCCTTTATCTTGGCAGAAGGTACGAGAATGGGGCATATTCATCTTTCCGTCAAGGATAGTCGAAAGTCCAGCCAGTTTTATCAAAATGTGTTAGGGTTAAAGGATAAATTCAGTGTGCCTAGCGCTAGTTGGATTGCAGCTGGGGATTACCATCATCATTGTAAGCAAGGCTTGCCAGGTTTGGCCTACTATGTCATCGAAGTCGCACATAAAGAAGAACTGTTAACGATTGCCCAGCGAGCACAAGAAGTTGATGCACCAATCAAATGGCTGACATCAAGCCAGTTGGAAATCACAGACCCAGACGGAATCGTGACCCGTATTCGCTTAGCTAGATAGGATGTGATAAAGACCAGCATCTAATACTCAATGAAAATCAAAGAGTAAACTAGGAAACTAGCCGCAGGCTGTACTTGAGTACGGCAAGGCGACGTTGACGCGGTTTGAATTTGATTTTCGAAGAGTATCAATTGTAGAAAGTGCTCCTTATTCTAGTCAGATACGTAGAAAATTTGATATGATAGTAGGGAACAAGGAGAAGAAAACAATGACCAGTGAATACCAGAAAATGATAGCGGGAGAGGTTTACCGTCCATCGGATCCAGAATTGCGAGCCTTGGCTCAGGCTTCTCGCCAAAAACAATCTGCCTTTAACAAGGAAGAAGATCTCTTGAAGGGAGTCGAAATCATCAAGGATTGGTTTGGGTCAACCGGGCAAAATCTTTATGTCAATCCACGCCTGGTAGTCGATTATGGAGTCAATATCCATCTAGGGGAAAATTTTTATTCTAATTGGAACTTGACCATGCTGGATGTTTGTCCGATTCGCATCGGGGACAATGCTATGATTGGCCCCAACTGTCAGTTCTTGACTCCCCTCCATCCATTGGACCCGCAGGAACGTAATTCAGGTGTGGAATACGGCAAGCCTATTACCATCGGAGATAATTTCTGGGCTGGAGGAGGTGTCATTGTCCTTCCTGGAGTGACACTGGGCAATAATGTTGTTGCTGGGGCAGGGGCTGTAATCACTAAGTCCTTTGGCGACAACGTTGTCCTAGCTGGTAATCCTGCGCGCGTGATTAAGGAGATACCTGTGAAATAAAGAGATTGGTAAAAAAGTTTTTAAGATAAGAAAAGCGCATCATATCAGGTGTTTAAAAACGTTGATATGATGCCTTTTATCATAAATTAGATTAACTTTTTTTCAATTGAGTGTTTACCTAGCTTTTTGATAGGTTTCACGCTAGAAGTTTTACAAATTCTTTCTCTTCTTAGCATTTTTGGTCAGGGAAACCTGGTAAGTATCCTGTTCTCTAGTGAGGTAATTGATGATTTGAAAGTCATCGGTTTGAGCCTTGAAATCCACTTCATAGACAGTGGTGACCTGTTCTCCATCATTGCTGGTATCAATCGAGATAAGATCTAACTCAGTGCAGAATTGTGATAGCCCAGATTGGATAGTTTGGAGTTTTTCTTCTTGGTTGGCAATTGTGATGGTTAATAGTCTACGACGTTGGTGATTGCTCTTGCTTTGTTGCTTTTCCAAAAGAAGCCATACTGTTAAGATAAAGACGGTGAAGAGAACAGCTAAGGCTAGGTAGCCTGTCCCTGCTGCCAGCCCAATAATCATGGCAAGGAAGATAGCAATTAGTTCCCGTGAGCCACTGGTGGCTGAACGGAAACGAATGAGGCTAAAGGTTCCTGCAACAGCGATAGAGGTTCCTAAGCTGCCATTTACCAGAAAGATGACCAAGGTCATCAAGCAGGGGAGTAGGGTCAAACTAACAGCGAATTCTCGTGTATAGAGAGTACGGTGTTTGTAAGCCCAGGTCAGCGCCAAACCTAAAATCAGGCTGACCAAGAGAGCCAGAAAGAGCTGGATAGGACTGGCAGTGGCAGTTTTGTCGTTGAAGATAGAATTAAAAAGATTAGACATAAGTAGTACCTACACTTTCTGTGCTTGGTCGTGGGCTATAGTCCAGGCCTTGAGACTTGTGGTAGGCGCAGCTGTATTTTGAAAATTTCTGCTCTACCAGTCCATATTGGTCGAGAATATCTTGTAGCCATTGGGGTTTTCTACCAGGTGCTTTAATTTCCATGATGACAATGTCCTCGTTTAGTAGAGGGAAACCGTCCTTTCCTGAGAATAAACTGACGTTATCATCACGATAGGTTAGATTTTGGTCAATGGTGATACGAATTTTATTGTAGGGAAATCCGCTAATTTCTTTCTTTTCCTTGAGAGAAAAACGGTCGTAGTAAATATACATACGAGGGATAATAGTTTGCTGATATTCCTCTTGGAGTTGTTGAATTTTTTCAATCATCATTCGGTCCTTGATACTGCTATCCAGCTGTCCCTTGGTCATAAACTGGGTGATAGACTGGGGAGTCGATAAGAGACGATGTTTTCGTCCGACACCAGCTCTGTCATTAGATTTGATTTCTAAAAATACCTGACTATCAGGCTGGACTTGACTGAGATAGGTTCGCATCCTAATCTTTTCTTTACGCTTAGTACCTTGGCCATCCTCCTGAATCATATCAAATTGCTCTGTATCAAAGTAGATGTTGGAAATGGTCGAAGTTGGATAATCATCCTCTACGAGGTATGTTTTTAAGTCTTCTATTAAATTAGCCAAGTCACCCTTGGCAACGACATACTTGGTTTCAATTCGTTTAAAGCTTGTTTCAATTGGTTTCATAAATCCTGTCTCCTTTATCAAACTATTTCAGTACACTATCTGATTAGCAGATAGGTGTGTCTGGGCAAGTTGAACTTGCTTGTGATTAGTCTATGGAATTTTCCTAAAACTTTTGTTAAAGATAACTTAACTGAAACTGAACTTAAGAAAACTTTCAGAAAAAGTTTAGATTTTTTTCAGGCTTACCCTGTAAACTAAGGTCAAGCTAAAGGAAGGCGAGGAAAAAGGTATGAAATCAAAAAAATGGACTCTAATCTTAACCAGTTTAACAGCTTTGACCTTGATGACAGCTTGTGGGCAGTCAACGACCAAGTCAAGTACAACTGCAGCGGCAGATACCACTGCTATCACAACTTCAGCTAAAAACAGTCAATCTTCTTACTTTACAGAAAAGGACTACGACACTTCTTATGATGAAAGTACAGCTTCTAAGATTGAGTTATCTGGCTCGTCTGCGAAGGTCTCTGGAGACGGCGTGACAGTTTCTGACTCAATGGTGACCATCTCAAAAGAAGGTACTTATGTCATTTCTGGTCAGTCTGACGGAGTGCAAATTAAAATCGCAGCTGATAAGTCTGATGATGTGAAACTTGTCCTAAAAGGCATGACCATGACCAATACAGATGCGGCTATTTCGGCTATAAGCGCAAGTCATATCTACCTCACTCTAGCAGAGGGAACCACCAACAGTCTCTCTGACTCAAGCTCTAACAGTGATGAAAAGGCAAATGCCGCTCTCTTTTCTAAGGTTGATTTGACCATCAATGGCTCAGGAACTCTCAATGTAGATGGCAAGAAAAGCAATGCTATCAAGGCTAACGACACCCTCCACATCACAGGTGGAACCTTTAACATCACATCAGTTGGCGATGCCTTTAATGTCAATGATGAACTCAACATCACTGGTACGACCATGACTATCGATGCCAAGGAAGATGGTGTGAAAGTTGATAATGATGACGATATGACTGTCGGAAATATGTATTTGGCAAACAATACCATAACAGTCACAGCAGGCGAGGACGGCATTCACGCTTCTGGCAACCTAGTGATTGATAGCGGTACTTACACAGTCAAGAATGCGACTGAAGGAATTGAAGGAAAAGGCATTACGATTAATGGTGGCGATATCAATGTCTACTCGACAGATGATGGAGTCAATGCAGCCAATAAAAATGCCCAGCAAAGCGATATTTACTTTACCATGACAGGTGGTAATCTAACTGTAGAAGTCGGTCAAGGGGACACAGATCCGATTGACTCAAACGGGAATATTACGGTCACAGGCGGAACCATTAAAATGATTGGTCAAACAGGTTTTGACTTTGATGGAACTGCGACCTATACAGGTGGGGATATCTATCTCAATGGCGAAAAACAAACTGATATCGTCAATTCTATGCCTGGAGGCGGAGGTCCTCAAGGGAATGGTGGTCCTAGCGGTCCAGCCCCTGGCGGACGAGGATAAACAAAAAAGGATAGCATTTTAAGAGAAATGTTATCCTTTTTATATCGGTGATAGTTTGATATATTACGAGTGATTTTACAATTGTTAGGCTACCCGTCTTTGTTTACTGACTCAAGTCATCAGCTTCCTCCTTGACACTCGGTCAGCTTTTGATACAATAGTACAAAATTAGAGGAGGTGGGTTATGATTCAGAAACATGCGATTCCCATTTTAGAGTTTGATGACAATCCTCAGGCGGTTATCATGCCCAATCACGAGGGGCTGAACTTGCACTTGCCCAAGAAGTGTGTCTATGCATTTTTAGGTGAAGAGATTGACCGCTATGCGAAGGAAGTAGGGGCGGACTGTGTCGGTGAATTTGTTTCTGCCACCAAGACCTATCCAGTCTATGTCATGAGCTAAAAGGGCGAGGAACTTTGTCTGGCTCAGGCACCTGTTGGCTCCGCTCCAGCAGCCCAGTTTATGGATTGGTTGATTAGCTATGGTGTGGAGCAAATCATTTCCACTGGAACCTGTGGTGTGCTGGCTGATATAGAAGAAAATGCCTTTCTAGTCCCTGTTCGCGCACTGCGAGATGAAGGAGCTAGTTATCACTATGTGGCACCTTCTCGTTATATGGAAATTCAGCCAGAGGCCATTGCTGCTATTGAGCGAGTGTTGGAATCCAGAGGGATTCCCTATGAAGAAGTCATGACCTGGACGACAGACGGTTTTTACCGAGAAACGGCTGAAAAGGTGGCTTATCGCAAGGAAGAAGGCTGTGCTGTTGTGGAGATGGAGTGTTCTGCGCTCGCGGCAGTAGCCCAACTGCGTGGGGTTCTCTGGGGTGAATTGTTGTTCACAGCTGATTCCTTAGCAGACTTGGACCAGTACGATAGTCGTGACTGGGGTTCAGAAGCTTTCGAGAAGGCCTTGGAACTCTGCCTTGAGATAGCCTTTCAGATATAGCTACTCTCCTTCTTTTTATGGTACAATGGATGTATGTTATTCAAATTATTTGTTAAAAAAATTGAAAGGGCCTTGGGTGGACTTTCGCCAGCTCGTCGTATCTTTTTAAGTTTCGCTGGAGTTATTCTTATAGGTTCTCTCCTTTTGAGTTTGTCTTTTGTTCAGGCGAGTGGTTCGCAGGCTACTTATTTTGACCATCTTTTTACGACGGTGTCTATGGTCTGTGTAACCGGCCTTTCTACGCAACCGGTAGTTACTACCTATAATGTCTGGGGGCAGTTGATTTGTATGCTCTTGATACAGATTGGTGGTCTGGGGCTCATGACCTTTATCGGGGTCTTTTATATTCAGGGGAAGCAAAAGCTCAGTCTTCGCAGTCGTGAAACCATTCAGGAGAGTTTTAGTTACGGGGAGACTCGGTCGCTGAAGGCCTTTATGCGGTTCATCTTTTTGACGACTTTTCTGGTAGAGGGCTTGGGTGCCTTCCTACTAAGTTTTCGTTTTATTCCTGAGTTTGGCTGGGGACGAGGCATTTTTACCTCTATCTTTTTAGCCATTTCAGCCTTTTGTAATGCTGGTTTTGATAATTTCGGCAGTAGCAGTTTAGTGGCTTTTCAGACGGATCCCTTGATCAATCTGGTCATTGCTGGTTTGATTATCACGGGTGGTCTCGGCTTTATGGTCTGGTTTGACTTGGCAACCCAGTTTGACAAGAAGAAAAAACGCCGTCTTCGTTTCCACACCAAGCTGGTTCTATTCTTGACTGCAGGGATCTTGCTGTTTGGGACGGTATCCACACTCTTTACGGAGTGGCACAATCCTGGAACCATTGGCAATCTCAGCGTTCCAGAGAAAGTGATGGTTAGCTTTTTCCAAACCGTCAGTATGAGAACGGCTGGTTTTGCCTCTATTGACTACACCCAAGCTCGGCCTGTGACCTTGTTTATCTATATCTTACAGATGTTTCTCGGAGGGGCGCCTGGAGGAACGGCTGGGGGGCTCAAGATTACGACTTTCTTTGTCTTATTGGTCTTTGCGCGTAGTGAATTGCTGGGCTTGCCTCATGCCAATGTTGCGCAGAGAACCATTGAGGTTCGAACAGTCCAAAAATCCTTTAGTGTCTTCATTATCTTTTTGATGACCTTCTTGTTGGGCTTGATGTTGTTGGGAATTACAGCAGAAGGAACACCGCGATTTATCTACCTCATGTTTGAGACCATTTCAGCTCTTGCGACAGTTGGGGTAACGGCAAATCTGACGCCAGAATTGGGCAAGCTAGCTCTCAGCATTGTCATGGTGCTCATGTTTATTGGCCGTATCGGTCCCTTGACCTTGCTGGTTAGTCTAGCAGATTACCAGCCTGATAAGAAAGATTTGATTCAGTATATGAAAGCAGATATTAGTATTGGATAAGAAAGGAAGAACGATGTCAGATCGTACGATTGGAATTTTAGGCTTGGGGATTTTTGGGAGTAGTGTCCTGACGGCCCTTGCCAAGCAAGATATGAATATTATTGCCATTGACGACCACGCCGAGCGAATCAATCAATTTGAGCCAGTTTTGGCGCGTGGAGTTGTTGGCGATATTACAGACGAGGAACTCCTCAGAACTGCAGGAATTGATACCTGTGATACGGTTGTAGTGGCAACAGGGGAAAATCTGGAGTCGAGTGTGCTTGCAGTTATGCATTGTAAGAGTCTAGGTGTACCAAGGGTTATTGTCAAGGTCAAAAGCCAGACAGCTAAGAAGGTGCTAGAAAAAATCGGTGCTGACTCGGTGATTTCACCTGAGTATGAAATGGGGCAGTCCCTAGCGCAGACCATTCTCTTTCATAACAATGTTGATGTCTTTCAGCTGGATAAAAATGTCTCTATCGTGGAGATGAAAATTCCGAGTGTTTGGGCAGGTCAAAGCCTGAGTCAGCTGGATCTACGTGGCAAATACAACCTCAATATCCTAGGATTTCGTGAACAAGAAAATTCACCACTGGATGTCCAGTTTGGTCCTAATGACTTCTTGAAAGCAGATGCCTATATCTTGGCGGTCATTAACAACCAGTATCTAGATGACTTGGCAGAATTAAATTCGTAAGGAGGGTGATCCCCTCTTTTTTGATGTCCAAAATAGCAAATAGAGATAGCAACTCTTGTATTCTAGTAAAAGTCCTTCAAAAGCTGGACTTTATGGTAGAATAGAAAGAAGTGACAAGAGAGAAAGAAGAAATCAGTCCCCTAAAGGAGTAGATTATGAAGTTATTGTCTATCGCCATCCCTAGCTATAATGCCGCTGCCTATCTTCATTACTGTGTGGAGTCGCTAGTTATTGGTGGTGAGCAAGTTGAGATTTTGATTATCAATGATGGGTCTCAGGACCAGACTCAGGAAATCGCTGAGCGTTTGGCCAGCAAGTATCCTAACATCGTTAGAGCCATCTATCAGGAAAATAAAGGCCATGGGGGTGCCGTCAATCGCGGCTTAGCGGAGGCTTCTGGGCGCTATTTTAAAGTAGTTGATAGTGATGACTGGGTAGATCCTCGTGCCTATTTAAAAATTCTTGAAACCTTGAAGGAATTAGAGAGTGAGGGACAGGAAGTTGATGCCTTTGTGACCAATTTTGTCTATGAAAAGGAAGGTCAGTCTCGTAAGAAGAGTATGAGTTATGAGTCAGTCTTGCCTGTCCAACAGATTTTTGGCTGGGATCAGGTCGGAAATTTCTCAAAAGGCCAGTATATCATGATGCACTCGCTGATTTATCGGACAGATTTGTTGCGAGCGAGCCAGTTCCAATTGCCTGAGCATACCTTTTATGTCGATAATCTTTTTGTCTTTACCCCCCTTCAGCAGGTTAAGGCCATGTACTATCTGCCTGTCGATTTCTATCGTTATTTGATTGGGCGTGAGGACCAGTCTGTCAATGAGCAAGTGATGATTAAGCGCATTGACCAGCAACTCAAGGTCAATCGACTCTTGGTAGACCAGCTTGATTTATCCAAAGTGAGTCATCCCCAAATGCGAGAATATCTGTTGAATCATATTGAGATTACGACGGTGATTTCCAGTGCCCTACTCAACCGAGCAGGCACAGCAGAGCATCTTGCCAAAAAACGGGAGCTGTGGACCTATATTCAGCAGGAAAATCCAGAGGTTTTTCAGGCTATCCGCAAGACCATGTTGAGCCGTTTGACCAAACATTCGGTCTTGCCAGCTCGCAAACTTTCCAATGTCGTCTATCAAATTACCAAGTCTGTTTATGGATTTAATTAATATAAGTATTTTATAAGAGGGATTTAAGAAAAATTTTAACTTTTTCTTAATCCTTTTTAATTTTAGGAGATTATACTAGAGTCATCAAATAAAGAAAAACTCTAAGGAGAATCCTATGAAATTCAATCCAAATCAAAGATATACTCGTTGGTCTATTCGCCGTCTTAGTGTCGGTGTTGCCTCAGTTGTTGTGGCCAGTGGCTTTTTTGTCCTAGTTGGTCAGCCAAGTTCTGTACGTGCCGATGTGGTCAATCCAACCCCTGCCCAAGTCGTGCCAGACGCTGCTTCGGTGAGTGAAAAGAGCGACTTACCAGCAGAACTTCTCAAAGAAGCAGTCGATACAGCTCTTCCTTCAGAACAGGTAGACTCAACACCTAAAGCAAGCTTGGAAGCTACAAACTCTCCAGAAAAAGTGAATGTAGCTGATAAAGACCAAGTGGTAGCGCCAAAAGAAGAAGTGCAAGCAAAACCAGAATCTAAGAAAGAAACAGAAGATGCGCTTAAACCTGCGACAAATCCTGCGCCTACAGTTTCTGGACAAGACCGTGAAGCAAATGAAGCTCAACCAGCAACCACCCCAGCTGAAGTCCAAAAAGGCGTGGCTGACAATACCAAAGACACAGTAGATGTTCCAGCTACATACTTGGACAAAGCCAATTTCCCAGGACCATTCACAGCCGGTGTCAACCAAGTCATTCCTTACGAGTTCTTCGCTGGTGACGGTATGTTAACTCGCCTTATCTTGAAGGCCTCAGACAAGGCTCCATGGTCAGATAACGGTTCAGCTAAAAATCCCGCTCTCCCACCAGTAGAAAAATTAGGCAAAGGCCTTTACTTCTATGAAGTGGATTTGGCAGGTACCCAAGGTAAATCAGATAAAGAGCTTCTTGACCTCTTGAAACAAAATGGAACTCACAGCTACAAGGCAACTATCAAGGTTTACGGTGCGAAAGACGGCAAGGCCGATTTGACTAATCTCGTAGCGACAAAAGATTTGGATGTCAACTTGAATGGCTTGACCACCCCAGCTGAAGTGCAAAAGGGCGTAGCTGACAATACTAAAGACACAGTGGATGTTCCAGCCTCTTACTTGGACAAAGCTAACTTCCCAGGGCCATTCACAGCTGGTGTCAACCAAGTTATTCCTTACGAGTTCTTCGCTGGTGATGGTATGTTGACTCGTCTGATTTTGAAAGCCTCAGACAAGGCTCCATGGTCAGACAATGGTTCAGCAAAAAACCCTGCTCTTCCACCAGTAGAGAAATTGGGTAAAGGCCTTTACTTCTATGAAGTGGATTTGGCCGGTACTCAAGGAAAATCTGATAAAGAGCTTCTAGACCTCTTGAAACAAAATGGCACTCAAAGTTATAAAGCTACTATCAAGGTATACGGTGCCAAAGATGGCAAGGCAGATTTGAACAATCTTGTAGCGACAAAAGATTTGGATGTCAACTTAAACGGCTTGACTACTCCAGCTGAAGTTCAAAAAGGTGTGGCAGACAATACTAAAGATACAGTAGACGTTCCAGCTACTTACTTGGATAAAGCTAACTTCCCAGGTCCGTTCACAGCCGGCGTCAACCAAGTCATTCCATACGAATTCTTCGCTGGTGACGGTATGTTGACTCGCCTTATCTTGAAAGCCTCAGACAAGGCTCCATGGTCAGACAACGGTTCAGCTAAAAACCCTGCTCTTCCACCAGTAGAGAAATTGGGTAAAGGCCTTTACTTCTATGAAGTGGATTTGGCCGGTACTCAAGGAAAATCTGATAAAGAGCTTCTAGACCTCTTGAAACAAAATGGCACTCAAAGTTATAAAGCTACTATCAAGGTATACGGTGCCAAAGATGGCAAGGCCGACTTGACTAATCTTGTAGCGACTAAGGATTTGGATGTCAACTTGAACGGCTTAACTACTCCAGCTGAAGTGCAAAAAGGCGTAGCTGACAATACTAAAGATACAGTAGACGTCCCAGCTACTTATTTGGATAAAGCGAATTTCCCAGGGCCATTCACAGCTGGTGTCAACCAAGTCATTCCATACGAATTCTTCGCTGGTGACGGTATGTTAACCCGCCTTATCTTGAAAGCCTCAGACAAGGCTCCATGGTCAGACAACGGTTCAGCTAAAAACCCCGCTCTTCCACCAGTGGAAAAATTGGGCAAAGGCCTTTACTTCTACGAAGTAGACTTGGCAGGAACTCAAGGCAAATCAGATAAAGAACTTCTAGACCTCTTGAAACAAAACGGCACTCAAAGCTACAAGGCAACTATCAAGGTATACGGTGCCAAAGATGGCAAGGCTGATTTGAGCAATCTCGTAGCGACAAAAGATTTGACAGTGAACTTGCATGGACATCAGTCTCTGATTCCGATGCAGTCAGGTTTCGTCCCATCTTCTAATGGTTCAGCTATGCCGGCTCCAATGATGAATAGTCATCAAGATGCATCTAAGATGAACGCTCAAATGCCTAGTGCCAATCAAGATGAGATGAAATCTAAAATGCCAGCTGCTAGTCAGGATAAGATGATGCCTAACAAAGAGCAGGACAAAACCATGAATGCTAGCCAGCCTATGGCAACACCAAGCATGAAACAAGATCAAGCTCCAGCAGCCTCAAGCAAAATGTCTGATGAAGGCAAGATGGTATCTAATAACAAGGTATCAAGTCCAATGATGGCTGATCAAATGAAAGACCAAAAAGACATGCTTCCATATACTGGTGAAGCCCAAACATCAATGGCTACTCTTGGATTCTTTGGATTAGCCTTGGCCGGACTTCTAGGTGGACTCGGTTTGAAAGCTAAAAAAGAAGAAAATGACTAGTCTAGCTACAGACTTTCTATCTAGGATATGAAAAATCCAGATATCGTTTAGAATGTTCGTAAAGAGATTAAAATAGTGTTATACTATTGTGGTATAGCACTGTTTTTTTCAAAGGAGAGACAGATGGGAAAGACAATTTTACTCGTTGACGACGAGGTAGAAATCACAGATATTCATCAACGTTATCTGGTTCAGGCAGGATATCAGGTTTTGGTGGCCCATGATGGAGTAGAGGCCTTAGAAATCTTCAAGAGAAAACCAATTGATTTGATTATTACAGATATCATGATGCCTCGGATGGATGGTTATGATTTGATTAGCGAAGTTCAGTATCAATCTCCGGATCAGCCTTTTCTCTTTATCACGGCTAAGACCAGTGAGCAGGACAAGATTTACGGCTTGAGCTTAGGGGCAGATGACTTTATTGCCAAGCCCTTTAGTCCTCGTGAGCTGGTTTTGCGTGTCCACAATATCTTGCGTCGCCTTCATCGTGGAGGTGAGACAGAGGTCGTCAGTCTCGGGAATTTACGGATGAATCACGGTAGTCATGAGGTCCAAGTCGGAGATGTGGCGCTTGATTTGACCGTCAAATCCTTCGAACTTCTATGGCTTTTAGCCAGCAATCCAGAGCGGGTTTTCTCTAAGACAGACCTCTATGAAAAGGTCTGGCAGGAAGACTATGTGGATGACACTAATACCTTGAATGTTCATATTCATGCTCTTCGACAGGAGTTGGCTAAATATGCTAGTGCAGAAACACCGACCATCAAAACCGTCTGGGGCTTGGGCTATAAAATTGAGAAAGCACGAGGTAGTCAATGAAATTAAAAAGTTACATTTTAGTGGGGTATGTCATTTCAACACTCCTAACGATTATCGTGGTTTTTTGGGCCATCCAGCGAATGCTAATTGAAGAAAGAGAAATTTATTTCCTAGTGGGTATGACTCTCGTGGCTAGTTTTATCGGTGCTGGGATTAGTCTCTTTCTCCTATCGCCTGTCTTTACTTCATTGGGCAAACTTAAGGAACATGCCAAGCGGGTAGCGGACAAGGATTTTCCTTCAAATCTGGAGGTTCAAGGACCTTTAGAATTTCAGCAATTAGGACAAGCTTTCAATGAAATGTCCCATGATTTGCAGGCCACCTTTGATTCCTTGGAAGAAAGCGAACGTGAAAAGGGCTTGATGATTGCTCAACTTTCGCATGATATCAAGACCCCCATCACTTCGATCCAAGCGACGGTAGAAGGGATTTTGGATGGGGTTATCAAGGAAGGAGAACAGGACCATTATCTAGCAACCATTGGGCGTCAGACGGAAAGACTCAATAAACTGGTTGAGGAGTTGAATTTTTTGACCCTAAACACAGCTAGAAATCAGGTCGAAACGACCAGCAAGGACAGCATTTTTCTGGACCAGCTCTTGATTGAGTGCATGAGTGAATTTCAATTTTTGATTGAACAGGAGGAGCGAGATGTCCACTTGCAGGTAATCCCAGAGTCTGCTCGGATTGAAGGAGATTATGCTAAACTTTCTCGTATCTTGGTGAATCTGGTCAATAACGCTTTTAAATACTCAGCTCCAGGAACCAAGCTGGAAGTGGTGGCTAAGCTGGAAAATAACCAGCTTTCAATCAGTGTGACTGATGAGGGACAGGGGATTGCCCCAGAGGATTTGGAGAATATTTTCAAACGCCTTTATCGTGTAGAAACTTCGCGTAACATGAAAACAGGTGGTCATGGCTTAGGGCTTGCGATTGCGCGTGAATTGGCCCATCAATTAGGTGGAGAAATCACAGTTACCAGCCAGTACGGCCTCGGAAGCACCTTTACCCTCCTTCTCAACCTCTCTGGCAGTGAAAATAAAGCTTAAAACCCCTTTACAAATCTAGCCATTCATGGTAAAATGGATTTTGTGCGAAATATCAGCAGGAAAGCATGAAGCTCGTCAACAGGTGTCTTATGATAAGTAACCTTGGCTGTTTAGGCGAAGGGCATCTGCACGAATCAGGGCTTTCTAAGTGACTATTTCCACCGAAATATTATTTATATCAGGAGGACATTCACATGTCACGTTATACAGGACCATCTTGGAAACAAGCTCGTCGCCTTGGCCTTTCACTTACAGGTACAGGTAAAGAATTGGCACGTCGTAACTACGTACCAGGACAACACGGACCAAACAACCGTTCTAAATTGTCAGAATACGGTTTGCAATTGGCTGAAAAACAAAAACTTCGTTTCACTTACGGTGTAGGTGAAAAACAATTCCGTAACTTGTTCGTACAAGCTACAAAAATCAAAGGCGGAATCCTAGGTTTCAACTTCATGCTTCTTTTGGAACGTCGTTTGGATAACGTTGTTTACCGTCTTGGTCTTGCGACTACTCGTCGTCAAGCTCGTCAATTCGTAAACCACGGTCACATCCTTGTTGACGGAAAACGTGTTGATATCCCATCATACCGCGTAACTCCAGGTCAAGTGATCTCAGTTCGTGAGAAATCATTGAAAGTTCCAGCAATCCTTGAAGCAGTAGAAGCTACTCTTGGACGTCCAGCATTCGTATCATTCGACGCTGAAAAATTGGAAGGTTCATTGACTCGCTTGCCAGAACGCGACGAAATCAACCCAGAAATCAACGAAGCACTTGTCGTTGAATTCTACAACAAGATGCTTTAATTTTAAGATATATCTTACAGAAAGCCTACAACAGTGGGCTTTTTGCTTTGTCTTAAAATGTTGATTTCTGGGTTTACTGAGAAATTTTCTAGTAAAGTTATTTGTGTATCTAAGTCTAGCTATTTCAAGAATGACACGATGTTGATGATATAAATCTGGTATGGTATAATATTTTGCCCCCTCACTTTAAGGAAGGGAGGGGTTACATATGTTAGAAACTTTACTCACAGTGTTTCTAGCTCCGTTACTTATTAACGTGTTATCTGAGCTTTTCAAGTTATGGCTTAAGAAACGTAAGAAGTAATGGTTAACCCTTTAAGAGGGTAGCAAAAACCCCATCGGTGGCACGGTGGGGTTTTTTAGTTACATATGCTGTAACTTTACTCACATTGTAAATTCATTCTAACATATAACACCCAATATTTCAAGTTTTTATTTTTATATTTCCTCAGAGTGTGTTTGTGGTTTGAGTCCGCTTCACTGAAATTAGCACACGCGCTACCAAGTTCCATTCTACAGCAAAGAAATCAACTCTTTTCTAGGGGATTTCCGCCCTCATTTTTGTCTTTTGTGCTAAAATAGACTTATAAATTGAAAATAAGGAATGTTTATGAAATCGGGTAATGGTTTTTGGAAAGGCTGTCTCTATTTTTGGGGCTTCTTGTTCTTACTGGGCCTTTTGGTTCAATATGCTCTCCCACTTGCGGCTTGTGTCCTGCTAGGCTATGGTGGTTATCGCCTCTATAAACGTTGGCGCTATCCTCTTTTACAGGATGCTTCGCTCGACGATCGGATTGAGCTTTTAAAAGCTCGGATTCGTCAGGCGGACAAGGATATTCAGCAATTGGAGGGAACTTTAGTAGAAAAAGGCTCAGAGGCCTATAAGAGTCTGGCCAATCAAGTATTAATTGAACTGAGGGAAATCCATCAGGAGGCGGATCGTCTCAAGTCCTATATCGATGCTGATGTCTACAACCGTATTGACAAAAAGGTTCGTACAGTAAGGGCAAACATCGATGTTCAGCTAGAACATTTGGATAGAGAAAGTCAAGTAGATCTTGAAAATGCGGAGCCAGAGGAATTAGCTCCAGAATTGTCCCAAACCTTGGCTAATATTGCCATTGACCATCAGGCCATTTTAGACAAGATTGCCACCTCTGCTGAGGGGGATAAGGAAGAATTGACGGCCATTCATAGTTTGAAGATGGAGAAATTCCAAACGATTTTAGAAGGCTATTTAAAGATTAAGGCCAATCCTAAAAACTATAATCGGGCAGAAGAACGCTTAGAGCAAGCTAAAGCAGCTATCGAACAATTTGACCTTGAGCTAGACCAAGTCTTGAGAGAACTCAATGAAACAGATATGCGTGATTTTGATATCAGTCTGCGTATCTTAGAAAAAGATCGTAAAGAATAGGTTAGAAATAAAGGAGTAACCATGACAGAATTTAATTTTGATATTGACCAGATTGCCAATAATACGGTAGCTAAGGTGGATAAAACAACCCAAATCATCGAGACCAATACTGGCTCGGACAAGACCTTAACCTTCCTTGAAAAGTTGAGCCCTGAGCAGCAAGAAGGAATCAAGGCGCACGTGCCCCAGTTAGTAGACCAGTTTGTCACAAATCAAAATGCTCTTTTAGATTTTGGACAATCTGCTGTCGAAGGTGTGAACAATACGGTCAATCGTATCTTGTCAGAACAAAAGAAACTGCAGATTCCCCAAGTGGATGATCTACTCAAAAATACCAACCGTGAGTTGCAAGGCTTTGTAGTTAAATACAAGAACGCTGAAATTGCTGAGTTAGAAGAAAAGCCAAACTTTTTGCAACGATTGTTTAACAAGAGCAAGAATACCCTACAAGAATTTTACTTTGACTCAAAAACAGTGGAGCAAAAGCTCGATGGTATGGCAGCTGCAGTGGTCAAGCAAGAAGATGTGCTAGCTCGAAATATCGTCTCTGCTGAGATGTTGATTGAGGACAATACCAAATCCATTGAAAATCTAGTGGGAGTGATTTCCTTTATCGAAGCCAGCCAGACAGAAGCTGGTAATCGCGCTGCCGAACTGAAAGCTCAAACTGACCAACTTGATACAAGTACGGTAGAATACCAAACCAAGTCACAAGAATTGGCCCGCATGGCTGAAGTGGTTAATACTCTTGAACAACAACACACTGAGTATGTCAGCCGTCTCTATGTTGCCTGGGCAACAACACCTCAGATGCGCAATCTTGTGAAGGTGTCATCTGATATGCGCCAAAAATTGGGCATGCTTCGTCGCAATACGATTCCAACAATGAAGCTTTCTATTGCTCAACTGGGTATTTTGCAACAGTCAATGAAATCAGGTGTTGTGGCAGATGCCATTGTCAATGCCAATAATGCTGCTCTTCAGATGTTAGCTGAAACCAGTAAGGAAGTGATTCCGCAGATGGAACGAATTGCCCAAAGCCCGACAGTCGCTGTCGAATCGGTTACCAAACTGGCTGAAAGTCTGGTCGCTCAAAACCAAGGTATCGTCGCTGCTATTGAATTGGGACGCCAGAAACGTGCCCAGCTAGAAACAACTATCGTTAAGTCCGCAGAAATGATCAACGATTCTGTCAAGCTACGCGATGAGAAAATCGTCCAAGCCCTTCTAGACCAAGGCAAGGCCGCCCAGAAAGAAGTACAAGAATAACACACAAGTCCCTTGTAATGTAGATTTGCAGGGGATTTTGGATTTTTCTATATATTAGAGTCTAATTTATTTCACAAAAAATGTAGTCATTCGAATGATTTGTCTTGCAATGTACTGAAATTAACAAAAAGAAAAAACGCTTGAATTAGCGTTTTTCTTCTGTATTGATTCGTATTGAATGCTTACTTAACTTCTGTAAACACAACGTGTTTGCGAAGTTTTGGTGAGTATTTCTTCAATTGAAGACGGTCTGGAGTGTTACGTTTGTTTTTAGAAGTAAGGTACAAGCGTTCACCAGATTCTTTGTGTTCAAGTGTAATATTTACGCGCATGGTATCTCCCTTCTATTATTCAGCTGATGCAGCTTTAGCGATTTTACGTCCTTTGTAGTATCCTTTAAGTGATACACGGTGAGAACGTGAGTAATCTCCAGTAGTTTCGTCAAAGTTTACAGATGGAGCTGTTACTTTGTAGTGTGTACGACGTTTGTTTTTCTTCGCTTTTGAAGTGCGACGTGCAGGTACTGCCATTTTGATTTCTCCTTTAGGTATTTATATTCGATTCAATCTACTGATTTTCATCAACCATACTAGGATAACACATTTTTTTTGTAAAGTAAAGTTACTTGACAAAAAAAGATGAAAAAATTCTCCTGTCAGACCTAGCAGACAGGAGAAGGTGTTAAATATCAATCTCAAATGGTTCGTCAATGGTTTCTGACACGTATTTTCCGTCTTTCTTCCGTTGTTTGACACATTCTGTGAGGAGATATTCGATTTGCCCATTGACTGAACGAAAGTCGTCTTCTGCCCATGATGCGAGTGCAGCGTATAACTTTGTTGAGAGTCGAAGGGGGATCTGCTTTTTTTAGCTTCAGCCATCTTTAGTAAAGACTTCCTGTGTTGACAATTGGTTGTGCATCATGATTGCCACAGAGAACGACTAGGAGATTTGAAACCATGGCAGCTTTTCGTTCTTCATCAAGCTCTACCAATTCCCCTTCATTGAGACGTTCTGGTGCCATTTCAACCATTCCTACAGCACCGTCGACAATCATCTTCCGGGCATCAATAATGGCAGATGCTTGTTGACGTTGAAGCATGACGGCAGCAATTTCTGGTGCGTAAGCTAGGTAAGTAATACGTGCTTCAAGGATTTCCTAAGCAGTCATTGTCATTTGATGATTTAGCTCCTAAAAAAGGAGATTTTGTGCTAACATCACCACTTTGTCCAAGTCGAGTGTGGTTTGCAGGGTTGACTGCTACGCTGAAGGGATTGACAAAGTAAAAGCCAGGTTCTTTGATGGTACCTGTATAGTTACCAAAGAGTGTCAGAACCATAGCCTCCTGAGGTTTGACAACTTTTAAACCAGCATGAGTTAGCGCTGCAATTACGATTAGTAAAGGTCCGATAATAATTCCAAAAATGTTTTCCGAACCAACACCCATTATAAATATAAAGATACCAAGTACGATTGTCAACTCAATGAGAATCAATGCTAATACACCATTTGGTTATGAATTGATTAGTTTTTCAGTCATAAGAATGACCTCTGTTATTTGATATCTAAATGATATCATTTTGTTTTTAAAAATTAATAGAAAGTTGACAAATAATCACTAAAAAGTTTCAGCCCAATAATTACTTATAGGAAGTGAGATTATATTGTGCTGAAATACTCTTTTATTCTTATAACTTTTACACTATAATTGTAGTTAGAAAGGAAGAGAAATGTTTGATTATAGAGCACTAGTTATTTTGATGACTTTGATGGATCATTGTGAGCTATCATTATATGAATTATCTGTTAAGGTGAGCTTACCTATAAAGGAAGTCAAAGAAGGAATAGATTATTTAGTGCCTTATCTAGCTAATAAAGGGATAGTGCTGGATAAAAAACAAGGTCGCTATAGTTTATCAAATCGTACGAAGCAGTCTTTGACAGATATTATTAAGTCGGATGAATTGGTTTTACCAAAGTCGACTCGCTTAGCATTAATCTATCTTTACACTTTTTGCCGATTAGATTTTATATCGAATAATCATTACCAAGACTTTTTGAAAGTAAGTAAGAATACAACCTTATCTGATATTCAATCATTAAGAAAGATTATGTTGGATAATGATTTGGAGCTAGGGTACAGTAGAGCAAAAGGTTATACTTTACACGGTTCAGAGTGGAATAAGCACCGTTTAGCTTTTCAAATGGTTAGTGAGTTGCTGGAATCCTCCATAGGGATTTGGGGGTTGGATTATGTTTTATCCAGTTGGGGGTATTCATTAACTTATGATTTGATTGATCAGGTAGTTAAAGATTATTATGAAAAGCTACAGATAGTACCTATTGTTAATCAATTAAAAGTTTGCCTTTTCGGTTTAGTATTCATTATATGTAGGTATCAAAGGGATGTTGAAAGAGTATGTCTTTCAGAGACATTAGTATCTCCTATTATTCAAGATATAACGACTATTTTATTAGATACAGTAGTTGATTTGGGAATTATAGATACGGTATTTTCAGAGGATGATTATCGCTATGTCACAGTTTTATTATCAAGTTGCTTTGAAGGTGAAGTAGATGTTGCTCCGGTTTACTTTAATCAATTAACAGAGGCTATTATAAGTAGAATGGAAGATATTTCTTTGTTACATTTTAAACAAAGAGAAGTATTGAGAGAAAATCTTCGCCGCCACCTTATACCGGCTTACTATAGATTAAAGTTCGGCTTACCTAGCTCAAATGAATATGTGTTGCATGTTAAAGAACATTATCCTGATTTATTTGAACTAGTAAAAGATTCTTTGACTCCCTTGATGGACGCTATTGACAAGCCCATACCTGATAGTGAAACAGCATATTTTGTTATCCATTTTGGAGGATATTTAAAGAAAGCAGACAATTTGCCTCAAAAATGTTATAAAGCAGCAATTATCTGTCCTAATGGAATTAGTTCTTCATTGATGATAAAAGAGAATCTATTAGCATTATTCCCTCAAATTGAGTTTATAGGAACCTCAAAGATTGATGATTTATATGCGAAAACTAGTAGTGACTATGATATGGTTTTTTCTACTATAAAGGTGGATACAGAGAAGCCAAATTATCTAGTTTCTGTTATGATGACGGAAGAACAAACAACACAGTTAGTTGAATTGGTATCAAAAGATTTCCCAGATACAGGTTATCGAGATATTGAGCTTAATCAGATAATTAGCATAGTAAGACGATATAGTGTAATCACACAAGAATTAGAGTTAAAATTAGCATTAAAGAGGTATCTCTATCAAGAAATGAACAGAAAGGAAGTGTTACCATTGTTAGAAGAATTAATTACAAAAGAAACTTATCAGGTTAGTTCGGAAAAATTAGGATGGAAGGAGGCAATTCGTTTAGCAGCTAAACCGCTTTTGGATCAACATAAGATAACTGAGAACTACCCTGAGGCAATGATTCAAAAAGTAGAAGAGTTTGGGCCTTTTATTAATTTAGGGAAGGGAGTAGCAATTCCTCACGCTCGGCCAGATGAAGGTGTGAATGAAATAGGAATGTCAATGTTAGTTTTGGAAGAACCGATTTATTTATTGGATAATCCAGAACAGGAGGTAAGATTGTTGATTTGTATTGCAGCCATTGATAATGAGAGTCATTTAAAGGCTTTGTCACATTTAACAACAATTTTAAGAGATAAAAATCATGTTCAAACTTTAATATCATCAAAAAACTATGATGACATTGAAATGATAATTAAACAGGAGGATTAGATAATGTTAAGAATTGGTACAGCTTGTGGTTCAGGATTAGGTTCAAGTTTTATGGTACAGATGAATATTGAATCTGTATTGAGTGATTTGAATGTTTCAGATGTAGAAGTTGAACACTATGATTTAGGTGGAGCAGATCCAAATGCAGCTGATATTTGGATTGTGGGTCGTGATCTAGCTGATTCAGCTAGTCATCTTGGAGATGTTCGTATCTTAAATAGTATTATTGATATGGATGAACTACGAGAATTAATTACTAAACTTTGTGAAGAAAAAGGACTTATTTAGGAGGCTAGCGTCATGATGAAGTTCATATTGGATATTGTTAGTACACCAGCTATTTTAGTAGCTTTAATTGCAATCTTAGGATTAGTTCTTCAGAAGAAGAAATTACCTGATATTATTAAAGGTGGAATTAAGACCTTTGTTGGTTTCTTAGTTGTATCTGGTGGTGCAGGAATTGTACAAAATTCTTTGAATCCATTTGGTACCATGTTTGAACATGCTTTTCATTTATCTGGAGTTGTACCGAATAATGAAGCAATTGTAGCTGTAGCTTTAACCACATATGGCTCAGCTACTGCAATGATTATGTTTGCAGGTATGGTATTCAATATCTTAATTGCTCGTTTTACTCGATTCAAATATATCTTTTTAACAGGGCACCACACTCTATATATGGCGTGTATGATTGCGGTCATTTTATCAGTTGCTGGCTTTACAAGTTTGCCTCTTATCTTACTAGGTGGATTAGCGCTCGGTATTATTATGAGTATTTCCCCAGCATTTGTGCAAAAATATATGGTTCAATTAACTGGAAATGACAAGGTGGCTTTAGGTCATTTCAGTTCTTTGGGATATTGGTTGAGTGGTTTTACTGGTAGCCTTATCGGTGACAAATCAAAATCAACAGAGGACATTAAATTTCCAAAGAGTTTAGCTTTTTTACGTGATAGTACTGTTAGCATTACTTTATCTATGGCAGTTATTTACATTATTGTAGCTATCTTTGCAGGGTCAGAATATATAGAAAAAGAAATCAGTAATGGTACAAGTGGTCTAGTTTATGCTTTACAATTAGCAGGTCAATTTGCAGCAGGTGTATTTGTTATTTTAGCAGGTGTTCGCCTTATTTTGGGTGAAATTGTTCCAGCCTTTAAAGGTATTTCAGAGCGTCTTGTACCTAATTCAAAACCTGCTTTGGATTGTCCGATTGTTTATACTTATGCACCTAATGCAGTCCTAATTGGATTTATCTCTAGTTTTGTTGGTGGTTTAGTAAGTATGGCAATTATGATTGCTTCAGGAACGGTTGTCATCTTACCAGGCGTTGTGCCTCATTTCTTCTGTGGAGCGACTGCAGGTGTCATTGGGAATGCATCTGGTGGTGTTCGTGGAGCCACTATTGGAGCATTTTTACAAGGTATTTTAATTAGTTTTCTTCCAGTCTTTTTAATGCCAGTTTTGGGAGGACTTGGTTTCCAAGGGTCAACTTTCTCAGATGCAGATTTTGGTCTATCAGGAATTATTTTAGGAATGTTGAATCAATTTGGCTCACAAGCAGGCATTGTTATTGGTCTTGTTCTTATTCTAGCAGTTATGTTTGGAGTATCCTTTATTAAAAAGCCATCTGCAAAGGAGGAATAAGGGATGATTTTAAGTGAAAATAGAGAAGATGAGTTAAGAAAATTTGCAACAAAAATCCGATTAAATACTCTTAGAACATTGAATCATCTTGGATTCGGCCATTATGGAGGGAGTCTGTCTATAGTAGAAGTTTTAGCAGTGCTTTATGGTGAAATAATGCCGATGACTCCAGAAATATTTGCGTCACGAGATAGAGATTATTTTGTTTTATCCAAGGGACATGCTGGACCAGCTTTGTACAGCACACTCTATTTGAATGGTTTCTTTGACAAAGAATTCTTACATTCTTTAAATACAAATGGGACCAAATTACCGTCTCATCCTGATAGAAATCTAACGCCGGGCATAGATATGACAACTGGCTCTTTAGGACAGGGAATTAGTGTTGCAACCGGGCTTGCATATGGTCAGAGAATAAGAAAAAGTCCCTTTTATACCTATGCTATTGTTGGAGATGGTGAGTTAAATGAGGGACAATGTTGGGAGGCTATACAGTTTGCTTCTCATCAACAGTTATCTAATTTAATTGTATTTGTAGACGATAACAAAAAACAATTAGATGGTTTTACAAAGGATATTTGTAATCCAGGTGATTTTGTAGAAAAATTCTCAGCATTTGGGTTTGAATCCATTAGGGTCAATGGTTCAGATATTAGAGAAATTTATGAAGGGATTATCCAATTAAAACAGTCAAATAATTCATCCCCTAAGTGTATTGTATTAGACACTATTAAAGGTCAAGGAGTTCGAGAGCTGGAAGAAATGAAATCCAATCATCATCTTCGCCCTACTGTAGAGGAGAGACAAATGTTAACTTCAGTTGTAGAAAGATTAAGTCAGGAATTGGAGGAAACAGAATGATGAGAAGTACGAAAGAATTACGACATGTGTATAGAGATTTCCTTCTAGAAGCTAACCAAAGTTCTTCTGATATAGTAGTTTTAGAAGCAGACTTGTCAAGTTCGATGGCTACTAATAATCTTGAAAAGGACTTTGGAGACCGTTATGTGAATGTTGGGATCATGGAAGCAGAAATGGTCGGGCTTGCAGCAGGTTTATCTATTCAGGGGTTTAGACCTTATCTTCATACATTTGGCCCTTTTGCTTCACGAAGAGTATTTGATCAATTATTTATTTCTCTTGGGTACGCACAATTGGATGCCACTGTGATTGGCTCAGATGCAGGAGTAACGGCAGAGATGAATGGTGGAACACATATGCCATTTGAAGAAATTGGATTGTTACGTTTAATTCCTAAATCAATCATTTTTGAAGCAACTGATGATATCCAATTTCGTGAAATCTTGAACCAGACATTAGAATTAAAAGGACTAAAATATATTCGAACAATTAGAAAAGCTCCAGAGGCTGTATATCAAGGTGGAGAAGATTTTTCTAAAGGCTACATTGAGTTAAGACACGGTGAAGATGTTGTAATAGTTGCTTCTGGCATAATGGTTGCTCCAAGTATTCGAGTTGCGGATGAACTGTCTAAATTAGGTTATTCAGTAGGTGTGATAGATTTATTTAGAATCAAACCGATACCAGAACAGATAAAAACAATGTTAAGCGGAAAAACTATATTTACTGTAGAAAACCACAATCAGATAGGTGGAATTGGCAGTGCTTTATGTGAATTATTCTCTGATGATGGAATAACAAAAATTCATCGGATGGGTGTTCAAGAAAGATTCGGTCAAGTAGGGAAAATGGATTATCTTCTTAATGAGTATGGTTTGAGTGAATCGAATATAAAAGAGAAAGTTTTAGCGTTTTATAATGCAAGATAGATGTTAAATACACTTATCTGAAAGAACTTCTGTAAAAATTACATTACGTTATTTAAAGCGAGCGGATTAAAAGCATATTCTGGTAATCAGAAAGTGCCCTGATCCGCTTTGTTGTTTTTAATTTAAAATGTTTATATGTGTATAGAATTTTCTGAAAATTCAAGAATTTTCTTCTGTTCATTGCTTTTAAAATGTGCTATAATAGTAAAAACTGAAATGGGAGGGAACAAATGACTGAATTAGATAAACGTCACCGCAGTAGCATTTATGACAGCATGGTAAAATCACCAAACCGTGCTATGCTTCGTGCGACTGGTATGACAGATAAGGACTTTGAAACACCGATTGTGGGAGTAATTTCGACTTGGGCGGAAAATACACCATGTAACATTCACTTGCATGATTTTGGGAAATTAGCTAAAGAAGGTGTCAAATCGGCAGGTGCTTGGCCTGTGCAGTTTGGGACTATCACTGTAGCGGACGGGATTGCTATGGGAACGCCTGGTATGCGTTTCTCTTTGACATCTCGTGATATCATCGCGGACTCAATCGAGGCGGCTATGGGAGGCCACAACGTGGATGCCTTCGTCGCTATCGGTGGCTGTGACAAGAACATGCCTGGTTCTATGATTGCCATTGCTAATATGGATATTCCAGCTATTTTCGCCTATGGTGGAACTATTGCACCGGGAAATCTTGATGGCAAAGACATCGACTTGGTTTCTGTTTTTGAGGGTATCGGGAAATGGAACCACGGTGATATGACGGCTGAGGACGTGAAACGTCTTGAATGTAATGCCTGCCCTGGACCTGGTGGCTGTGGTGGTATGTATACTGCTAATACCATGGCGACAGCTATCGAAGTTCTAGGTATGAGTTTGCCAGGCTCTTCATCTCACCCAGCTGAATCAGCTGATAAGAAAGAAGACATTGAAGCAGCAGGACGTGCTGTAGTTAAAATGTTGGAGCTCGGTCTTAAACCATCAGACATCTTGACTCGTGAAGCCTTTGAAGATGCCATCACTGTCACGATGGCTCTCGGTGGTTCTACAAATGCCACTCTTCACTTGCTTGCCATTGCCCATGCTGCCAATGTTGACTTGTCACTTGAGGACTTCAATACAATCCAAGAACGTGTGCCTCACTTGGCTGACTTGAAACCATCTGGTCAGTATGTCTTCCAAGACCTCTACGAAGTCGGTGGTGTACCTGCGGTTATGAAATACCTCTTGGCGAATGGCTTCCTTCATGGAGACCGCATTACATGTACTGGTAAGACTGTAGCTGAGAACTTGGCTGACTTTGCAGACCTTACACCAGGTCAAAAAGTCATCATGCCACTTGAAAATCCAAAACGTGCGGATGGTCCGCTTATCATCTTGAACGGGAACCTTGCACCAGACGGTGCGGTTGCCAAGGTATCAGGTGTTAAAGTGCGTCGTCACGTTGGTCCAGCTAAAGTCTTTGACTCAGAAGAAGATGCGATTCAGGCCGTTCTGACAGATGAAATCGTTGATGGCGATGTAGTCGTTGTTCGTTTCGTTGGACCTAAAGGTGGTCCTGGTATGCCTGAGATGCTGTCACTTTCATCAATGATCGTTGGTAAAGGTCAAGGAGACAAGGTTGCCCTCTTGACAGACGGACGTTTCTCTGGTGGTACTTATGGTCTGGTTGTTGGACATATCGCCCCTGAAGCTCAGGATGGTGGACCAATTGCCTACCTTCGTACAGGCGATATTGTTACGGTTGACCAAGATACCAAAGAAATTTCCATGGCCGTATCCGAAGAAGAACTTGAAAAACGTAAGGCAGAAACTACCTTGCCACCACTCTACAGCCGTGGTGTCCTCGGTAAATACGCTCACATCGTATCATCTGCTTCACGCGGAGCCGTGACAGACTTCTGGAATATGGACAAGTCAGGTAAAAAATAAACTTAAAAAGCAAGCCAATCTCGGCTTGCTTCTTTTCATCTCCAAAAGTGATTTGCCTGCTTATACTCAATAAAAATCAAAGAGCAAACTAGAAAGCTAGGCGCAGGTTGCTCAAAACACTGTTTTGAGGTTGTGGATAGAACTGACGAAGTCAGCTCAAAATACCGTTTTGAGGTTGCAGATAGAACTGACGAAGTCAGTAACATCTATACGATAAGGCTAAGCTGACGTGGTTTGAAGAGATTTTTGAAGAGTATTAACGAGGTGGTAGTCCAAGGGCAATGCGGCCATAGCGACTAATTCGTGTGATTTTCCAAGCGGGCGACCAGGTAACTTCAACCTTGACATCTTCGATACCCTTGATTTGTTTCAGACCCGCCACGATTTCGATAGGCAGGCTTTCGGCACAATCACAGGCAGTGTCGGTGAAGGTCATGACAATCTTGCAGAGCCCCGTTTCATCCAGATTGATTTCATAAATCAGACCTAGATTGTAAACATCCAATTCTACATCTGTATCAAAAACCTTCTCTAGTTTTTCGATAATTTGGTCTTGCAAGGCCAAAGCGCGGTCATTAATTTTGATATCGTCTCTCATTACAGTCCCTCCACGTGATAAATATCCTCTATTTTCTCATAATTCTGACAATTTGGCAAGTTTTTGATGAATTTTCTGAAAAATATGATAAAATGAAGAAAATACTGAATCAAGGGGAAGCCTATGGAGCAGATTGGAAAAGTCTTTAGACAATTACGAGAGTCAAGAAATATCTCGCTGAGACAAGCAACTGGGGGACAATTTTCGCCATCTATGTTGTCCCGCTTTGAAACAGGTCATAGTGAGCTTTCGGTGGAAAAGTTTCTATTTGCCCTAGAAAATATATCTGCCAGTGTAGAGGAAATCCTCTTTCTGGCGAGAGGGTTTCAGTATGATACAGATTCTGAGTTGAGAAAAGAAATCATAGATGTCTTGGATCCAAAGAACATAGCTCCGCTTGAGGACTTGTATCGCAAGGAGTATCAAAAGCAAGCCCATTCTCAAAACAAACAGAAACATATTCTAAATGCCATTCTTATCAAGTCTTATATGAAGAGCATGGATGAAAGGGTAGAGTTAACGGCAGAGGAAGGAAAAGTCCTTCATGATTACCTGTTTTCTACCGAGATTTGGGGAATCTATGAACTCAATTTATTTTCAGTCAGTTCACCATTTCTATCTGTTTCTCTTTTTACTAGATATGTACGAGAAATGGTTCGAAAATCTGATTTTCTAATGGAAATGTCTGGTAATCGAAACCTTTTTCACACTATACTATTGAATGGCTTTTTAGCCAGCATTGAGTGTGAAGAATTTACCAATGCCTCTTATTTTAAACGTGTTATCGAAGAGCATTTCTACAATGAAAATGAAACCTATTTCCGAATTGTCTATTTGTGGGCGGAAGGTCTCCTTGATAGCAAGCAAGGCAGAGTCAAGGAAGGTCAGAAAAAGATGGAAGATGCTGTCCGTATTTTTGAGATGCTTGGCTGTAATAAATCTGCCGAATACTATAGAAAAACGACCGATTGTTGAATATCTGCAAACTAAGAAAATTATTTAAAATTTGAAGCGATAGAACTCTTACCCTCTCTCAGGTTATCAAAGAAGGTCTATCGTTTTTTTTGCTTATTTTATGTGTTGCATATATTCAAAAGTTTTCCCTTTCAATTTCTAAGTGCTATACTGTAGTCATACTTTATATAGAACTTATACTCTTCGAAAATCTCTTCAAACCACGTCAGCTTCCATCCACAACCTCAAAACATTGTTTTGAGCAGCCTGCGGCTAGCTTCCTAGTTTGCTCTTTGATTTTCATTGAGTATTCGAACAAGAAGGGAGATTACCTATGAAACTATTGTTTAGAAATCAAGCTTATCGACTCTTGACTTTGTCACGCTTCTTCAATGCCTTTGGTGCTTCGATTTTTAATCTGGTATTTATCGTCTATGCATCGACCCTGCCACAAGCCTCTTTTGCGGTTGCTATGGCGAATATTATCATGATTCTTCCGACTCTCTTTACAGTTTTTGTAGGAATTCGGGCAGATTACACAAGGGACAAGGTCAAATGGATGGTCTATAGCGGTTTGTTTCAGGCGTTTTTATTTTTTCTGGCAGCCCTAGTTGTTCAGCAAGCTAGTCTCTTTGCCTTTTCTAGCCTGTGTTTAATCAATGTCATCAGTGATGTGATTAGTGATTTTGCTGGTGGTTTGCGCATGCCTCTCGTTAAGGAAAAAGTAGCTGAAGAGGATTTGATGGAAGCTTACTCTTTTTCACAGTTCATCACCTATATTTCAGCTATTGGTGGTCAAGCTTTTGGAGTCTGGCTCTTAGGGCTATCGGTCAACAATTTTTCCCTCGTTGCGGGAATCAATGCCTGTTTCTTCCTAGTATCAGCCGTCATCCTCTTTTTAGGAAAAAGCAAATTGAGCCTGTCAATTTCATCTCCTGATGGTGAATCACTAAAAAATGAGAAGCTTTCTATCAAAGACCAGTTCCTAACGATTTATCGGAATTTACGTCTCGTTTTTCTTAAAGGTGGACAGAAAAACTTTGGTTTTATGCTCTGTGCTGTCTTGCTTATCAATGCCTTGGGTGGCGCTTTAGGAAGCATCTATAACATCTTCTTTTTGAGCCACACTCTTTTGGACTTTTCTTACACAGAGGCATTATTTATCAGTCAAGTCTGTGCTTTGTTAGCAATCATCATCAGTAGCCTTACGGGCAATGATTATTTTGGGAAGCAGTCCTTGCCTAGATTGATGATGTGGGTGACCGTAGGACTCAGTCTAGTTGGTCTAGCTAATTTATTCAATCAAGTCGTACTTGGTTTACTATTTCTCTGTTCAACTCTGTATGTGTCTGGTAAAGTTCAACCAAAGATTAGTGCCATGCTCCTGAAAAATCTAGCTCCAGAGGTTCTAGCTCGTACCAGTAATTTTTTAGGTTTATTGTTCACCTTATCCATACCTGTGGGAACAGCCTGTTTTTCACTTGTAGCCGTATGGAATATACAGTTGACTTGGATGCTATTTGTTGGTCTTTCCTTGTTGGCTATTCTTTTGACAGTTCTTAATCTTAAAAATGATATTTGAATCCTAATTTTTTTCTCACTGTTTTAATCCCTCTATTTATGGTAAAATAAGACTATTAAGTTTAAAGAGGATTCCCTATGAAATTACAAAAACCAAAAGGAACGCAGGATATTTTACCTGCTGAATCTGCCAAATGGCAGTACGTTGAGGGCTTTGCCCGTGAGATTTTCAAGCGCTACAACTATGCAGAAGTGCGCACGCCTATTTTTGAGCATTACGAGGTTATCAGTCGCTCTGTCGGAGATACAACGGATATCGTAACCAAGGAAATGTACGATTTTTATGACAAGGGTGACCGTCATATTACCCTCCGTCCAGAAGGAACTGCGCCTGTTGTCCGTTCCTATGTGGAAAATAAACTTTTTGCCCCAGAAGTACAAAAGCCAAGTAAGTTCTACTACATGGGCCCTATGTTCCGCTATGAGCGTCCACAGGCAGGGCGTTTGCGCCAGTTCCACCAGATTGGTGTTGAGTGTTTTGGATCTAGCAATCCAGCTACTGATGTGGAAACCATTGCTATGGCAGCTCATTTCCTGAAAGAAATCGGTATCCAAGGTGTCAAATTGCACCTTAACACTCTTGGAAATCCTGAGAGCCGCGCGGCCTACCGTCAAGCCTTAATTGACTATTTGACACCGCTCAAGGAGACCTTATCTAAGGATAGCCAGCGTCGTTTGGAGGAAAATCCTCTCCGTGTCTTGGACTCTAAGGAAAAAGAAGACAAGGTAGCAGTAGAGAATGCGCCTTCTATCTTGGACTTCCTTGATGAAGAAAGTCAAGCTCATTTTGATGCTGTGCGTCAGATGTTGGAAAATCTTGGAGTAGACTATATCATCGATACCAATATGGTACGTGGTCTGGACTACTACAACCACACCATTTTTGAGTTCATTACTGAGATTGAGGGCAATGACTTGACAGTCTGTGCGGGTGGTCGCTATGATGGTTTGGTTGCTTACTTTGGAGGCCCGGAAACTGCTGGATTTGGTTTTGGACTTGGTGTAGAGCGCCTGCTTCTCATTCTTGAAAAGCAAGGTGTGACCCTCCCTATCGAAAATGCCCTAGATGTCTATATCGCGGTCTTGGGTCAAGGAGCAAATGTCAAGGCCTTGGAGTTGGTACAAGCCCTTCGCCAACAAGGATTCAAAGCAGAGCGTGATTACCTCAACCGTAAACTCAAAGCTCAGTTCAAGTCAGCCGATGTCTTTGCGGCTAAGACCCTCATCACCCTAGGAGAGAGTGAAGTCGAAAGCGGACAAGTGACGGTCAAGAACAACCAAACCCGAGAAGAAGTGCAAGTGTCACTTGAGGCTATCAGCCAAAACTTCTCAGAAATCTTTGAAAAATTAGGTTTTTAATAGTAGATAAACTGGTCAGGACCGTACTCCTGACCTTTTTCTTTTGCAAAATGACAAAAATAATAAACTTTTTGACAAATATACTTGTCAAAAAGAAAAAGATGTGTTACAATGTAAGCAAGTTAAGAAATAAAGAAATAGGAGGGAGCCACATGTGGGTATGGATTTTTTTTCCTTTTCTCGTCTTGATTTATACGAGTCAATCTAAAAAAATCAAGCGGTTAGAGAAGAGGTTAAAGGTAATCGAAAGAAAAGAGAAAGGAAATATAGATATGTCAAGATTATTGCAAGAATTAATTGGGAAAAAACCAACAATCGTTGGACAAGTGTTTGGAACATCTTTATGGGAAGTTGTGGATGTTGATGAGGAATGGGTCAAACTACGTCATGTTGATAAAAATGGGAAAGAAAAATTCAAGTTGCAACGTATTGAGGATATCCAAGCCGTTGAATTTGACGGAAAGTAGGTGTGTAACATGCAACTAAAAAATCGTCTAAAAGAGCTGCGGGCTCGCGATGGCCTCAATCAAACCGAACTAGCCAAGCTAGCAGAGGTTTCCAGACAGACCATTAGCCTATTAGAACGGGACGAATACACCCCGTCCGTTGTGATTGCCTTGAAAATATCTCAGATTTTCAATGAAACAGTCGAATCGGTATTTCGCTTGGAGGAGGACGAGTGATGAACAAGTATAGAGTGATTTATTATGTAGTTGCCATAGCTCTATTAGTTAGCGTGTGTCTACTAATTGGAACAAATCTAGGATGGTTTGATCTCTATTACAGTGATCAATTTGTTTGGGCTTACTTTGCTCTTATCCCAGTCGTTGACTGGATTGAAAAGAAAGCAAACAATCTAGCAAGTGAAAAAGGAGAATGAATATGAAAAAGAAAAAGAAAGGTGTCTTGTTATTTTTAATGTCTATTGTCTTGGGAGGTTTCTTGTACATATTTGTAGATATGTTGAAGGCTGGTGCCGAATCCCACGAAATTATTTTAGATGTAAAAATCTTGATACCATGGATATCAGCTATTTGTTTAGTATTAGGTTTCATTAGCATTCTTTTGACGTTCAATTTCTTAAAGAAAAGCAGAAAATTTCACTCCTTGTATCAAGAGGAAATGGATGATGATCTGAATGAAACCTATTATGTGCAGATGTATCGGAATCTCGAGTTTGGAACTATTGCTTTTAATAGTGCAAGCGTAGCGATTTTATTGGCTCTCTTCATTTCAGGAAGTGAAGTAATTGTACTCGATATAAGCCATATAACCTTATCCCTTTCCTTTTTGGGGTTAGTGTTAGTTTTAAATGCTCAAAAATATCTTTTTAAGACCATTGCGATTGTTCGTCAGTTTGATTTGGCATTTTTCTCTACACCAAAGGATATCTTGGATCATTTCGATTCTTATGATGAAGGGGAGCGCAAGGCTAATTTGGAACAGAGTTTTCGGATTCTATTCCAATTAAATAACTATGTCTTGCCAGCTTTGTACTTTCTGATTGCTCTCTTTTCCTTACTGACAGGAGAGATTCAGTTACTAGCCTTCTTGCTTGTAGGAGCAATCCATATTTATATCAATGTGATGCAGTTACCTATGGTAAAACGTTATTTCAAATAAAGGAGTTTCTATGATTCGTGTTGAAAATGTAAGCAAAAGTTTTGGGAGCAAAAAGGCTCTTCATCAGATTTCTTTTGAGATCAAGGAGGGTGAAATCTTTGGTTTTCTTGGACCTTCTGGCTCAGGTAAAACAACCATGATCAATGTCTTAACAGGTCAGTTGGCTGCAGATCAAGGTAACACAATTTTGTTAGGCAAGAATTCTCAAGATTTAACTTCAAATGATTTGGAACAAATTGGTATAGTTAGTGATGGCAGTGGTTTTTATGAAAAGATGAGTCTTTACAAAAATCTGCTCATCTATGCTAAGCTATATGGTCTCAAGTCAGATAGAGTAAATCAGGTGCTCCAACAGGTTGGATTGGCAGATGCTAAAGATATTATCGCAGAAAAACTATCTACAGGAATGAAACAACGAATGTTCTTGGCTCGTGCCCTTCTGAATGCTCCTAAGATTCTCTTCCTAGATGAGCCAACTAGTGGCTTAGACCCTACAACATCTAAGATGATTCATATCCTACTTCAAGAATTAAAGCAGGCGGGGACAACTATCTTTCTGACCACGCATGATATGAATGAAGCAACTCTGCTTTGTGATCGCTTATCTCTTTTGAATAAGGGGAACTTAATAGAGTATGGAAGTCCGCAAGATATTATCCAGAAGTACCATGTGGATAAGAAAGTACGTGTGGTTTATAACGATGGACGAGAACAGATAGTTCCATTTGAAGAATTGCCACATTTAGACACGACAGATTTGATGGTGGTTCACTCTTGTGAGCCAACACTAGAAGAAATCTTTATCAGATTAACAGGAGAAAAGTTAGATGTTTAGAAAATTAAATGCCCTACTATGGTTAAGAGTGCAAGTCCTTATTAGCAATTCAAGTTTGTTAGCAACTTTATTGATGCCTTTTGGTATTGCTGTTCTATATAATGAATTCATGAATAAGAATGGAGAATTGAGTATGTTGCTCCTCTCTACGAGTTTGACCATGGTCTTGAGTATGGGAAGTGGTTATATGGTATCGATTATGATGGCAGAAGATAAGGAAAAACGAAATCTTAAATCACTCATCCTAAGTGGTGTGACAGCAACAGAATATACTTTCAGTATGCTTGTTCTCCCTATTCTGATAATGTTACTTGCTATGATTGTACTTCCCATCTATCTTAAAGTAGATCTATCTGGTTATTTATTTGCCTACGTTATCTATTTGCTCCTAGCAACGATTAGTATTATTTTTATCAACATTCTAATCGGTGCGGTATCAGATACTCAATCTAAAGCGCAAGTTTATAGTATCTTCCCTATGTTAATTGTCTCTTTTTTACCTATAATTGCTCTTCAAAATGATACGGCTCAAAAAGTGTTGGATTATTCGTTCATCGGTCCTATTGTAAATCTTTTAAATAAAAAAGGTGGAGAGATATCTTTTTCTAACATCGGTATGTTACTTGCCTGGGTACTTGTGTTAGGAATAGCGAACCTCTTTGTATTGAAAAACAGCTATAAAGCAAGATAGGAGATTTATATGAAACTACTTAAAAACCTTGGCTGGTTTCTTCTAGCCATTCTATCCTTTGTGTTTATCTATGGTACCGTTCAGAGTGGGGCTGTAGAAGCTTTGAATCTAGGCGCTTCACCCTATGCTACTACCTTGCTTTATGTGGCCTTGGCTGGAGTATATGTGTACGTCATTTATAAATGGTATCAGAAAGGTCCTGTTCATATTGAGAAGAGTGGCTTCAACCGATTTATTTGGCTTCCTGCTCTGGTTTGGTTCTTATCTCTGCTTGTCCAGTTTTTCTTGCCAGATGATCCTTCGGTAAATCAACAAATGGCGACAGACTTGACCTTGGCTCAGCCACTCTTCTCCTTCTTTGCGGTCGTTATTTTTGCTCCTTTGACGGAAGAACTTATCTTTAGAGGGATGTTAGCACGCTACCTCTTTCCTAAGCAGGACAATAGTAAACAAACTCTAATTTTTCTTCTGGTAACTAGTGTTCTGTTTGCCTTGATTCATTTCCCAGGAGATGTGCAACAATTTTTAGTTTATGCTAGTCTTGGTTTTAGCTTGGGCTTGGCTTATATTAGCAGAAAAGGTCTGGTCTACAGTATTTCTCTTCACGCTTTAAATAATTTAGTCGGCTTTTTGATGATTCTCATGCTATAATAGAGTCAGGAGGTCACATGAAACGAGTAATTTTATTAGCAGTGATTCAGGCAGTTGTTCTATTTTTCATCATTGGAGCGCTAGCTTATGCCTTTAAGGGCGATTTCTTCTATAACTATCTAGCAGTCGTCTTTGCCCCTATTGCAGGTGTCTTGCGCTTTGGGACAGCTTATACAACGGAAATTGTCTTGCCTCGAAAGGCAGCCGAAATCGCTGAAAAGCGTAAAGCAGGCAAAAATTCAAAATAAAAGAGTCCGATGAAGTTCATCGGATTTTTGTATGAGCGCTAATTTTTAGGGACTTTACCTGATTTTTTAAGACAGGCAAACTTTTCTGATGATTTTCATGAAGAGCCTGCGCTTTTATGGTAAAATAGTAACAGAATAAAAGAGGAGAGAAATAATGAAACGTAGTATGTATGCTGGTCGTGTTCGTGAGGAACACATCGGACAAGAAATGACCTTGAAAGGATGGGTTGGCCGTCGTCGTGACTTGGGTGGTTTGATCTTTATTGACCTTCGTGACCGTGAAGGAATCATGCAGTTGGTTATCAACCCTGAAAAAGTCTCTGCAGAGGTCATGGCAACAGCTGAAAGCCTTCGTAGCGAATTTGTTATCGAAGTAACTGGACAGGTCGCTGCGCGTGAGCAAGCTAATGATAAGTTGCCAACTGGTGCAGTTGAGTTAAACGTGACAGCTCTAACAGTGCTGAATACAGCTAAGACAACCCCATTTGAGATTAAGGATGGCATTGAGGCCAATGACGATACGCGTTTGCGTTACCGTTACCTTGACCTTCGTCGTCCAGAAATGTTGGAAAATCTCAAACTTCGTGCTAAGGTGACCCACTCTATCCGCAACTACTTGGATGAGTTGGAGTTTATCGACGTGGAGACACCATTCCTTTCTAAGTCAACGCCTGAAGGGGCGCGTGACTACTTGGTGCCATCTCGTGTTAATAAAGGGCATTTTTACGCTCTTCCTCAAAGTCCACAAATCACTAAGCAGTTATTGATGAATGCTGGTTTTGACCGTTACTACCAAATCGTTAAATGTTTCCGTGACGAGGACTTGCGTGGTGACCGCCAGCCTGAGTTTACCCAGGTTGACTTGGAAACATCTTTCCTTACTGAGCAAGAAATCCAAGATATCACAGAAGGCTTGATTGCGCGTGTCATGAAGGAAACAAAAGGCATTGAAGTCACTCTGCCTTTCCCACGTATGAAGTATGATGACGCTATGGCTCTTTACGGTTCTGACAAGCCTGATACTCGTTTTGACATGTTGCTTCAGGACCTGACAGAAGTGGTCAAAGGTGTAGACTTTAAAGTCTTTTCAGAAGCACCTGCTGTAAAAGCAATTGTAGTCAAAGGAGCTGCGGACAACTATTCACGTAAAGACATCGACAAGATGACGGAAGTAGCCAAACAATATGGTGCCAAAGGTCTTGCTTGGGTCAAGGTTGTTGATGGAGAATTAAACGGACCAGTTGCTAAGTTCTTGACAGGCATCCAAGCAGAATTGACAAAAGCGCTTGCACTTGAAGATAAGGACCTCGTTCTCTTTGTGGCGGATACGCTTGAAGTGGCCAATGCAACTCTTGGTGCCCTTCGTGGACGTATTGCCAAAGAGCTTGGCTTGATTGATAACGATAAATTTAACTTCCTTTGGGTGGTTGACTGGCCAATGTTTGAATGGTCTGAAGAAGAAGGTCGTTACATGAGCGCCCACCATCCATTCACGCTTCCACAGGAAGAGACTAATCACGAATTAGAAGGTGATTTGGCTAAGGTTCGTGCCATTGCTTACGATATCGTCTTGAACGGTTATGAACTTGGTGGTGGTAGCCTTCGTATCAACCAAAAAGACCTTCAAGAACGCATGTTCAAGGCTCTTGGTTTCTCAGCCGAAGAAGCAAATGACCAGTTTGGTTTCCTTCTTGAAGCCATGGACTATGGTTTCCCACCACACGGTGGTTTGGCTATCGGGCTTGACCGCTTTGTCATGCTCTTAGCTGGAGAAGAAAATATCCGTGAAGTTATTGCCTTTCCTAAGAACAACAAGGCAACTGATCCAATGACACAAGCTCCTTCAACAGTAGCTCTCAAACAACTAGAGGAACTCAGCTTACAAGTAGAAGAAGATGAAACAAGCAAAACGAATTAAGCGGTGGCGCTATTATCTGCGCCGCTTTGCTTATCAGATAAAAATTTTACGTGTATTACAAAGCATCTCTCGAGAAAAGTATGATGAGAAGATTTCGGCTTCTCTGGTCTATGGTTTTTTATCAGCAGTAGCGGTCAATTTCTTTTTCCAACCAGGGCATGTGTATTCGAGTGGTGCGACAGGTCTGGCACAGATTATCTCTGCCTTGAGTAATCACTGGTTTGGTTTTCATATTCCGATTTCGCTGACCTTCTACGCCATTAATTTTCCTTTGATGGTCTTGGCTTGGTATCAGATTGGGCATAAGTTCACCGTCTTTACCTTTATCACGGTGTCCATGAGTTCCTTCTTTATCCAGTTTGTCCCTGTGGCGACCTTGACGGAGGATCCCATTATCAATGCCCTTTTTGGTGGTGTTGTCATGGGTTTGGGGATTGGTTTTGCTCTTCGTAATAATATCTCCAGTGGTGGGACGGATATCGTCAGTCTGACCATTCGCAAGAAAACGGGTAAGAATGTCGGCAGTATTTCCTTCTTGGTAAATGGGACTATCATGCTGATAGCCGGTTTGACCTTTGGTTGGAAATACGCCCTCTACTCTATGATTACCATCTTTGTCTCTAGCCGTGTGACAGATGCGGTCTTTACCAAGCAAAAACGGATGCAGGCAATGATTGTGACCAATCATCCAGATAAGGTAATTGAAAAAATCCATAAAAAATTGCACCGTGGAGCGACCATGATCCACGATGCAGAAGGAACCTATAATCACGAAAGAAAGGCAGTTTTAATCACTGTCATTACACGTGCAGAGTTTAATGAATTTAAACAGATTATGAAACAGGTGGATCCAAGCGCCTTTGTCTCTGTATCTGAGAATGTTCATATTTTGGGACGATTCGTTGAAACAGAAAATTAGTAACTAAAAAACCAGCGCGAGCTGGTTTTTATTTTTCGATAATTTTGTGGGCAATCAACTGGCGATAACAAATTTGTTTATTGCTTTTAGCATCATTGATGATCTGGAGAATAGTTTCAAAGGAAACACGACCAAGCTCCAAACTATTGATATCGACATAGGCTGCCAAGTTGAGCTTGGGATTGACTGAGTCGAAGCTGAGGACAGGGACATCCAGTTGGTGTTTTGCGATGTAATCACAGACCCCTGCAGCAAGGAGACTATCAATGGTAATAATAGCGTCAATATTTGGATCGTGTTTGAAGAGAAGTCTACTAAAGCGATAACCATTATCTTCAAGAAATTCAGTAGCAAAGTAAGTCAGATTAGTATCGAGAGGAAGTTGGTATTGTTTTAGAGCTAGCTCGTAACCTGTCAGACGGTCTTGTGTTACGAAGAGTCGCTTAGTACCTCCGATAAAGGCAATTCGCTTGCATCCTTTTTTGATGAAATACTCTGTCGCATCAAAACCAGCTTGGACATTGTCATTATCGACAAGTGGAATGAAGGGAGATAGAGATTTACCTAAGATAAGGAAAGGAAATTGCTCGTCTGCTACTAACTTAACCAAAGGGTCCTCTTCTTGGGCATAGAGGAAAATCAAACCATCTACACGCTTACCATAGACCATCTGAGAAATAGCTTTAAGACGCTCTTTGGCATCTTTACCTGTCGCGATCTGAATGGCGTAGTGGTTTTCAGAGGCGACTTGGGCGATACCACGGAGGACAGATGGGAAGAAAGGATTTTGATAGAAGGCGTCTGAGTCGTCAGGAAGGACCAAGCCGATAACTTGGCTATAACTGCTTACCAAACTACGAGCATTGAGGTTGGGGTGGTAATTGAGTTCTTTCATAGCCTTGCGAACGCGTTTTTTCGTTTCGTCGCTAATGGTTGATTTGTTTTGAATAACACGGGTTACGGTTGAAGGCGAAACACCAGCAGCCTTGGCCACGTCTTTAATCGTAACGGGCATAAAAATCTCCTATTTATGGTAATCTGGATCACGGAAATGCGTTTTATAAAAGATAGTGACCAGATACAGAACAAAAAGAATGTTTTGTACAGTAATGAGAGTTGTCATATTTTGGCCAAAGAGTCCCAAAATAAGCGTAATTAGAGTAGGTAATCCTAAACAGTTCAAGATAAAATGGTAGCACTCTTTAAAGGTCCTAAATGAAAAGAGGCGTGATTTCTTAGTGATATAAAGGAGAAGACTAGCTCCTAGAGAGACAATGAAGAAATTCAAACCAAAGAGGAAGCTCGCACCGAGAACCAGAAAGAGACTGATATAGACACGATTCTGCTGGTACCAGTCTTTAGAAATAGCTTGGGTCAAGCTGTCTTTACTTTTGAAACTCTCAGTCTCAATCGCCCGGTAAGAGATACGGGTCAATTCCTTGCTTTCCTTGCTGATGACGAGCTCATTCGTATCGAAATGCAGTTGCAAGTCCTTAGGTAATTCCTTGCTTTGACTTGGACCGATCACAATAGAAGGCTCTTGACTAGCTGTTCCAGTATAAGTTAATTTGCCATCAACAATTGTAGCGTGTTCAGAGAGATCCTGTACAACCTTATCTGTCAATGGTTCATAGACATTATCGATAAAGGTTTCTAGCGGATAAGTCTCCTGCGAGCTGTTTTGGATGGCAATAGGTACCATAGATAAGCTGATAAGGAAGATACTGGTAAAGAGAAGTTGGAACCAGTTGAGTCCGAAACGTTTGGACAGGGGCTTACGAAATCCCCAAATACTTGAAAAATAGGAAAATGGATATGGAAGCATAGGTATCTTTCTAAAAGGTGTTTTCTATATGAGTATTATATAGAGAAATGTGCTTTATTTCAAGTCTAGGAGATAAATTGCTTGCTACAAGGATAGTTTTACAGTAACAAGTTTTAAAATGAAAAAGGGTGGCGGGGATAAATTATCCCTTGTCGCCACCACTTGTAAGTCCTGAAACAAAGTTCTTTTGTAGGAAGAAGAAGAGAATACAGATTGGAAGGGCAATGAGGATAGCACCTGCTGAGAAGTAGGCAATCTTCAAGTTTTTCACATTGCTAACGAAGGTTTGGAGACCTACGGCAACAGTAAAGTATTCTTTCTCACGAAGCAAGAAACTAGAAAGGATATAGTCTCCAAAAGGTCCCATGAAGGCCCAGAGAGCTTGTACGGCAACCATTGGGCGAACAAGTGGAAGAACAATTTGCCAGAAGCGGCGGAAGTGTCCTGCACCGTCTAGTTTTGCAGATTCGTCTAGAGACATTGGCACTGTATCGAAGTAGCCTTTCATGAGCCAAGCATTCATCGGGATACCACCACCAACGTAGAGGAAGATGAGGAACCAGCTGTGGTTAAGGGCGTTCAACATAAGTGCCATAACGAAGAAGGCTGTCAAAGCGGCCATGGTTGGCACCATTTGGATAATCAAGAAGAAGACCAAACTTTGTTTACGAGCCAAGAAGTTGTAACGGCTGTAAGCATAACCAGCAAGTACGATAATACTTGTTTGAACAGCCATAGTAATTAAGGCGATAATCAAAGTGTTGAGATACCAAGTACCGTATAGGGTTTCAGTAAAGAGTCCTTTAAAGTTATCAAAATTGAGGTCGATGTTAGTATCGAGTTTAAAGGCCGCGACGTTACCTGCTTTAAAGGCTGACATGATGGTAATCAAAAGTGGATAGATAATCACGATTGATAGGCCAATTAAGTAGAGGTAAGTAAGGGTTTGAGTCAGTCTACGTTTGAGTTTAATTGAGTTATTCATCTTAGACGTCCTCCATATCAAATGCGTGTAGTTTCTTGAATGCGATCATAGAGATTGAGATGACAATGATAGAGATAATCAAGGTAACAGCTGCCGCCATTGAGTATTGAGGAGATGTACCTGTTGTCAAACGGTAGATCCATGAGATCAAGATATCAGTTGAACCAGCTCCCCCTCCGACACTACCAGGACCTCCACCATTGAAGAGGTACATGATAGAGAAGTTGTTAAAGTTGAAGGTATATTGGCTAATCAAAGTAGGTGCCGCAACAGCCAAGATCATTGGGAAAGTGATGTTACGGAATTTTTGCCAAGCATTGGCACCGTCAATATAAGCTGCTTCGTAAAGGTCGTTAGGGATAGATTGTAAGATACCTAAAGTCAAAACGTAGATGTATGGGAATCCAAGCCAACCCTGCATCATAATCAAGGCAATCTTAGTCCAAGTTGGGTCTGTTTTCCAAGGAATAAGAGTACCATCAAGGAAAGGAAGGAATTTAGCTAAGATTGGCAATACTTGAGTGTTGATGGCTCCGACACTATCGTTAAACATATTTGAGAATGTCAAGATAGTGATGAAGGCTGGAACAGCCCAAGGAAGAAGGAAAATAACACCAAAGATACGTTTTCCTTTGATAAATGGTTGGTTAGCAATGATAGCTGTGAAGATACCGATGACGATCTGTAAAGTTGAGGCAGCCAAAGCCCAGATGATAGTCCAAGAAAGAACGGCACCAAAGGCAGAACGGAAGGTACTCAAACTCCAGATGTTCGTAAAGTTGGTCAAACCAACCCAGTCCAACAATTTGTTTGGTGGCAAGTGCTGGAAGTCATAGTTGGTAAAGGCGATCATCAAGGTTACGATAACCGGGAATATAATCGCAAAAGTCATGGCAACATAAGATGGAATGATCAAGAGGTAAGGGAAACCATTTTCATAGATTCCTTTGATCATTTCTTTAAAGGTAAGTGCTACTGGTATGCCATTGTTAATGTGTTTGGCAGTTGTATGTGCATCTTTGATATTTGCGAAATAAAAGAGTACATAAACAACTACAAAGATTAAATGGAAGGCACCACGAATCAGCATAAAGAGGGAATTATCACGACCTGGTTTGTCACCAAGAGTGATGAGATTGCTCAATTCAGGGGCTGCAAGTGCTAGGAAGTAAAGGACAAATACGATGGTTACACCAAGGAATATAAAACCTTTGGATTTTTGTTTATTGTAAATCTGTCCTAACCCAGGAATGATAGACAGCAGAGCTGCTTTACTAGGTTGTTGCTTTTCCATAATAACTCCTTTCATAGGATACTGGTTTCTAATTAAAACCTAAACTATATATGTTTTTGATTGATAAATTCAAAGGGGGATTTGATTTCCACCCCCCTTGAACAAATTTTTTATTCACCAAATTTTTGTTTGATTGTTTCTTTGATCAATGTTACAGCGTCGTTAGCAGCTGTTTTCGCATCTTTCTTACCACTTACAGCATCAAAGAGCATAGTTTTCGCTGGATCCCAAACTGCAGACATTTGAGAGATATTTGGCATTGGTTGAGCGTTCTTGAACTGTTTGATAACAGCTGTTGTCAACTCATCATTTTTACCTTCAGCATATGTACGAGCTTCAGTGTTAGCTGGGATTTCGTTAGTTGTATCGTAGAAGGCTTTTTGTTCTTCAGTTGAAACAAGGAAGTCTACAAATTTTTGAGCGCCTTCAAGGTTCTTAGTGCTTGATGGGATAATCCAAGCTTTACCACCACCGAATGCAGCATATTCTTTTCCATTTGGAAGAGTTGGGATAGTTGCAACACCGTAGTTTACTTTAGCATCTTTAAAGGCTTGAGCTTTCCAAGGTCCGTCGATGATAGCAGCTGTTTTACCTTCTTGGAATTGAGTTTGGATTAAGTTGCCAGCACCTTCAGTATCTTGCATACCTTTAGGCCATTTTTCATACCAAGATTTAGCGTAGTTGATACCTGCGATAGAACCGTCGTTTGCAAGACCGATATCTTTAGCGTCTTTACCGTTTTGTCCGAATACGTAAGCACCGTTACCAGCAAGAAGTCCATATGCATAGTAGAAGTTTGTCCAGTCAGCTAGGAAAGCAGAAGTTTTTCCATCTTCTCCAGCGAAGGCATATTTGCTATCTTTAGCAAGGTTTTCTAAGTCAGCAAAAGTTTTTGGAGCTTCTTTTACCAAGTCTTTGTTGTAGTACATAACAAGTGACTCGATAACAGCAGGAGCACCGTAAACTTTACCATCAGCAGCCGTCACAAGAGATTTAGTTTTATCATCTGTTTTAGCACCGTCGCTCAATTTCACTTCTGAGAGTTGTCCGTCAGTACCAAGGCTACCTACACGGTCGTATGGAGCCATCATAACGTCAGCAGCTTGACCTGATTGGTTGTCAAGAGAAAGTTTGTCAAGCCCACCCATTTGGTCTCCTGTTTTGATGGTAACTTTTACGCCAGCTTCTTTTTCGTAAGCTTTTGCAGCTGATTCAGCAAATGCTTTATATTGATCTTCAACGTAGAAAGTGATTTCTTTCGCTTCAGATGAACCAGAATCAGCAGGCTTATCAGCAGTTTTGCTTCCGCAAGCTACCAAAAGCAAGCTAGCAAGTGTAGCAGTTCCAAGCACAGCAGCGCTTTTCATGAATTTAGATGACATAGTGTATTCCTCCTAAAGAATAACAAATTTTATAATGAGGAAACGCAAACGTTTTCCTTTATGGGACTAGTATAGCACAAATAGAAAGCGGTTGCAAGTGTTTTTTGTAAAAAAATTTAAAAATTTTATAGGGAAAGAAAACGTTTTATTGCCTCTTAATAGTAGAAATAATAAAAAATGTTTAAATACAGGGTTGGTAAGATAGCGAAAACGATTGCTTTAATTAATTATAAAAGATTAAAGTAAGTGTATGTTTAATTTTGTAAAATAGGGTAAGGAAGATTGACAATACTATATTATCAGTTGAAAGGAGAATATATATGCGAGTACAAAGAAAAAATTTTTAAAAAATAATCAAAAAAGTTATTTAAAATCGCTTGCATTTATCAAGAAAATGAGCTATACTAAGTAATAGCGCAAACGTTTGCGTTCGTAAAAATGTAATATCTAACTATAAACACATGAGGTGCTTATTATGAAAAAACGTCAAAGTGGTGTGTTGATGCACATTTCTTCTCTTCCAGGGGCATACGGAATCGGATCATTTGGTAAAAGTGCTTACGACTTCGTTGATTTCTTGGTTCGTACAAAACAACGTTACTGGCAAATCCTTCCACTAGGAACAACTAGTTACGGAGATTCTCCTTACCAGTCTTTCTCAGCCTTCGCAGGAAACACTCATTTTATCGATTTGGATATCTTGGTGGAACAAGGCTTGTTGCAAGCAAGTGACCTTGAAGGAGTTGACTTTGGTAGCGATGCGTCTGAAGTTGACTATGCGAAAATCTACTATGCACGTCGTCCTCTTTTAGAAAAAGCGGTAAAACGTTTCTTGGAAGTAGGAGATGTTAAAGATTTTGAGAAATTTGCTCAAGACAACCAATCATGGCTTGAACTCTTTGCAGAGTATATGGCTATCAAAGAGAATTTTGACAATCTTGCTTGGACTGAATGGCCAGATGCAGATGCTCGTGCTCGTAAAGCTTCAGCACTTGAAAGCTACCGTGAGCAATTGGCAGATAAGTTGGTTTACCACCGTGTGACTCAATACTTCTTCTTCCAACAATGGTTGAAATTGAAAGCTTACGCTAACGACAACCACATCGAAATCGTTGGGGACATGCCAATCTACGTAGCGGAAGATTCAAGCGATATGTGGGCAAATCCACATCTCTTCAAGACAGATGTCAACGGTAAGGCGACTTGCATCGCAGGATGCCCACCAGATGAGTTTTCTGCAACTGGTCAGCTTTGGGGTAACCCAATCTATGACTGGGAAGCAATGGACAAAGACGGCTACAAATGGTGGATTGAACGCTTGCGTGAAAGCTTCAAAATCTACGATATCGTTCGTATCGACCACTTCCGTGGCTTCGAATCTTACTGGGAAATCCCTGCTGGTTCCGATACAGCAGCACCTGGTGAGTGGGTCAAAGGTCCTGGCTACAAGCTTTTTGCAGCTGTTAAGGAAGAACTTGGTGAGCTAAACATCATCGCTGAAGACCTTGGCTTCATGACTGATGAAGTGATCGAGTTGCGTGAACGCACTGGCTTCCCAGGAATGAAAATTCTTCAATTTGCCTTCAACCCAGAAGACGAAAGTATCGACAGCCCACACTTGGCACCTGCTAACTCAGTTATGTATACAGGAACACACGATAACAATACGGTCCTTGGTTGGTACCGTAACGAGATCGATGATGCGACTCGTGAATACATGGCTCGCTACACTAACCGTAAAGAATACGAAACAGTGCCACATGCTATGCTTCGTACAGTCTTTTCATCAGTTAGCTTCATGGCAATTGCAACTATGCAAGATTTGCTAGAATTGGATGAGGCAGCTCGTATGAACTTCCCATCTACTCTTGGTGGAAACTGGTCTTGGCGTATGACTGAAGATCAATTGACACCAGCTGTCGAGGAAGGCTTGCTTGACTTGACAACAATCTATCGCCGAATCAATGAAAATTTGGTAGAATTAAAGAAATAATACAATATCAGGAGACACCTTAAACATGTTATCACTACAAGAATTTGTACAAAATCGTTACAATAAAACCATTGCAGAATGTAGCAATGAAGAGCTTTACCTGGCTCTTCTTAACTACAGCAAGCTTGCAAGTAGTCAAAAACCAGTTAACACTGGTAAGAAAAAAGTTTACTACATCTCAGCTGAGTTCTTGATTGGTAAACTTTTGTCAAACAACTTGATCAATCTTGGTCTTTACGACGATGTTAAAAAAGAACTTGCAGCTGCAGGTAAAGACTTGATTGAAGTTGAAGAAGTTGAATTGGAACCATCTCTTGGTAATGGTGGTTTGGGACGTTTGGCTGCCTGCTTTATCGACTCAATTGCTACTCTTGGTTTGAACGGTGACGGTGTTGGTCTTAACTACCACTACGGTCTTTTCCAACAAGTTCTTAAAAATAACCAACAAGAAACAATTCCAAACGCATGGTTGACAGAGCAAAACTGGTTGGTTCGCTCAAGCCGTAGCTACCAAGTACCATTTGCTCACTTCACATTGACATCAACTCTTTACGATATCGATGTACCTGGTTACAAGACAGAAACGAAGAACCGCTTGCGTTTGTTTGACTTGGATTCAGTTGACTCTTCAATCATTAAAGACGGTATCAACTTTGACAAGACAGATATCGCTCGCAACTTGACTCTTTTCCTTTACCCAGATGATAGTGACCGTCAAGGTGAATTGCTCCGTATCTTCCAACAATACTTCATGGTTTCAAACGGTGCGCAATTGATCATCGACGAAGCAATCGAAAAAGGAAGCAACTTGCATGACCTTGCTGACTACGCAGTTGTACAAATCAATGATACTCACCCATCAATGGTTATCCCTGAATTGATCCGTCTTTTGACTGCTCGTGGTATCGAACTTGACGAAGCAATCTCAATCGTTCGTAGCATGACTGCCTACACTAACCACACAATCCTTGCTGAAGCCCTTGAAAAATGGCCTCTTGAATTCTTGCAAGAAGTGGTTCCTCACTTGGTACCAATCATCGAAGAATTGGACCGTCGTGTGAAAGCAGAAGTAAAAGATCCAGCTGTTCAAATTATCGATGAGAGCGGACGTGTTCACATGGCCCACATGGATATCCACTACGGATACAGCGTTAACGGGGTTGCAGCACTTCACACTGAAATCTTGAAAAATTCTGAGTTGAAAGCTTTCTACGACCTTTACCCAGAAAAATTCAACAACAAAACAAATGGTATCACTTTCCGTCGTTGGCTCATGCATGCTAACCCAAGCTTGTCTCACTACTTGGATGAGATTCTTGGAGAAGGTTGGCACCATGAAGCTGATGAGCTTGAGAAACTCTTGTCTTATGAAGACAAAGCAGCTGTCAAAGAAAAATTGGAAAGCATCAAGGCTCACAACAAACGTAAATTAGCTCGTCACTTGAAAGAACACCAAGGTGTGGAAATCAATCCAAACTCTATCTTTGACATTCAAATCAAACGTCTTCACGAGTACAAACGCCAACAAATGAACGCTTTGTACGTAATCCACAAATACCTTGACATCAAAGCTGGTAACATCCCTGCTCGCCCAATCACAATCTTCTTTGGTGGTAAAGCAGCTCCAGCCTACACAATCGCTCAAGACATCATTCACTTGATCCTTTGCATGTCAGAAGTTATTGCTAACGATCCAGCAGTAGCTCCACACTTGCAAGTAGTTATGGTTGAAAACTACAACGTTACTGCAGCAAGCTTCCTTATCCCAGCATGTGATATCTCAGAACAAATCTCACTTGCTTCTAAAGAAGCTTCAGGTACTGGTAACATGAAATTCATGTTGAACGGAGCTTTGACTCTTGGTACTATGGACGGAGCTAACGTGGAAATCGCTGAGTTGGTTGGCGATGAAAACATCTACATCTTCGGTGAAGATTCAGAAACTGTTATCGACCTTTACGCAAAAGTAGCTTACAAATCAAGCGAATTCTACGCTCGTGAAGCTATCAAACCATTGGTTGACTTCATCGTTAGCGATGCAGTTCTTGCAGCTGGAAACAAAGAGCGCTTGGAACGTCTTTACAATGAATTGATCAACAAAGACTGGTTCATGACTCTTCTTGACTTGGAAGACTACATCAAAGTCAAAGAGCAAATGCTTGCTGACTACGAAGACCGTGACGCATGGTTGGATAAAGTTATCGTTAACATTTCTAAAGCAGGGTTCTTCTCATCTGACCGTACAATCGCTCAGTATAACGAGGATATCTGGCACTTGAACTAAGCTACAAATTTATACTAATAAGATTTGTAAAAAGCGAATTTCGATTGAAATTCGCTTTTTTTGAATACTGTGGATTTGGCTCAATCTTGTCTTAAAAGAAGAGAAATCATAGACGAATTGAAGGTTTAACATTCTCTTTCAACCTCATGTTTCTTTGTAGTTGATTACCTCATATTCCTTGTATTCGCTTACATAAAGTATTATAATATGATTATAGGAAAGAAGGTGTTCTTATGTGGAAAAAATATTTTTCAAAATATAAATGGACGGATTTATTTTGGATTCTATTTGTTATTTTAACATGCCTCTTGGCGGGTAATAGTAATCTTTACCCCCTTACCCATCAAGAAATCTCTTATCATGGGTGCTTATCGGGAATTACACTTGCCTTATTCCACTTGCTATTTATTGATAAGTTTTTTATTTCGAATCGAAAATAAATGGAGAAGCTAAAAGCTTTAAATGTTTAAGACTTTTGGGAACGATAGTTTAAAAATTGAAATTTAAAACCGCAGATCTTCTTGAAATGCGGTTTTTTGTGTCAATTATAGTACTCTCCCAACTAGAATCTCAGCCTCAATAGTAATCTCTGTCAGTTGGCTCCAGTCAATCTTGGTCTGGTCGACGTGAAAGAGTAGGGGCGTCATGCTGAGTAGGGATTGGAGCTGATCTGCTGTGATAGTCTTAGTCAGAGAGGCAGTTTTACTTGATAGGATGGTAAAGTGTTCTTGGAAATGATTTTTGATATCTTGGTTGGAATAGTCCTTGTTTGTCAGCTGGTCTTGTACCTTCTGACGGATTTCCTTGAGGTGATTTTTAGTTGGAATAACCTTTATCAAGATACCGTCTTTGGATAAAACGCGACGAAATTCTCCATAGTTGGCAGGGGAAAAGATATCAAGCAGGATATCCATGCTAGCGTCTTTTATAGGGAGGCGAGCTAAGTCGCCAACAAACCAATTGACTGCCCAATCGGGTTCGCTCTTAGCAGCGATTTGGACGGAATCTTTGGAGATGTCAAAGGCATAGAAGGTTTTGTCAGGATGACTTTCTTGGAGTTTGCGAGAATAGAATCCTTCGCCACAACCGATATCTAAGACTGTGGTGCTAGTTTCTGAACTGGCTAGCAAGTCAGATACAGCCTCTAGAATAGCTTGATAAAAGCCGGCTTCTAGGATTTGTTGACGGTTTTGAAAATTTTCCTTGTCATAGTTAGCAGATTGCTTGATTTGAGGGGCTAGATTGACATAGCCGAATTTCGCCAAGTCACAAGAATGGCGATTGCTACATTTGAGACTACTCTCTACCAGAGTCAGATTTTCTTGACAGATAGGACAGGCAAAGGTAGTCGCAGAAGCAAAACGCTGAAGTTTGGGTTTGAGATTTGTATTCATAGTTTAAGTGTATCAAAAGAGGCAAATGAAAGCAACTTTAGGAATAAGTAGATGGGAGATTCAGTAGAAATAAAACTAATTCTCCAATTTATGGAATGAAATTGCTTTTATATCTAAATTGCTATATAATAATGATAAGGAGGAAATAAGTATGTTAAAAGAAGTACTAACCGTTGCAAAAGTTGCGAAAAAATCATCACTCTTTTTGGGTGGTGTCGCATTTGGTACCCTTGGTTTGAAAATCTTGGCAAGTAAGGAAGCTAAAAAAGGTTATTCTAAAGCTTTGGCTAAGGCTTACAAGTTGAAAGACGGGCTAGATGCATCTGTTTCTGTTATGAAACAACATGGAGACGATGTCTTGCAAGATGCCAAATATTTGTACGAGCAAGAGAAAAAAGAAGAGCAATTAGATAGCCTTATAGGAGAATAATATGTCTTTTAAAGTGCTACATAGAGGATACCAACATATCCGACTATCATCTTCTTTTTCACTCACCTTGGATATTCAAGACTATCTTCGTTCCTTGGCGAGAGATGAAAAGGGAATTGAGTCTATCCAGTTTTACATGGATCAACAGCACTTTACTCTACGCATAAAAGAAGGCTTTTCTGTATTAGATAATGCAGAAGCCTTTTTAAAAAGAATTGATAAAGGGAAAGTTTCTGAGTTGATGACTCTTCCCATTCGTAGAGAAGAGAGTGCTTATTCTATTGTTTCAGGTGCAGCGATTAAGCGTGTACTTTTTCGTAGTTTTGTGCCGTATCCTATTCGCTATATATGGACTTGTTATCAGGCTTTTGGCTATATTAGAGAAGCCTATCAGACTCTAGCGTGTAAGGAGCTAACGATGGAGGTCTTAGACTGTTCGGCGATTTTATTGTCCTTGTTTATGAACCAATCCAAGACAGCTAGCAATATCATGTTTATGCTTGATTTGGGGAATCATTTAGATCAGTGGTCCTTGAAAAAAACTGCAACAGATCTAGAACAAAGCCTTCTTGCAAAAGAGAGCGATGTATTCCTAGTACAGGGCGATACGGTTGTTAGTATCAAGAGTTCTGATGTTCAAATAGGAGATGTCTTGGTCCTATCTCAAGGAAATGAAATTCTGTTTGATGGACAAGTAGTTTCAGGTTTAGGTATGGTCAACGAAAGTTCCTTGACGGGAGAGAGTTTTCCAGTTGAAAAAAGAGAGTCTGATTTAGTTTGTGCAAATACAGTATTAGAAACTGGAGAGTTACGCATTCGTGTAACCGATAATCAGATGAACAGCCGGATTTTACAACTGATTGAGTTGATGAAGAAATCTGAAGAAAACAAGAAAACGAAACAACGCTATTTCATCAAGATGGCGGATAAGGTCGTCAAATATAATTTCTTGGGAGCTGGGCTGACTTACCTATTGACAGGTTCTTTTTCTAAGGCTATTTCTTTCCTATTGGTCGATTTCTCCTGCGCTTTGAAAATCTCTACTCCTGTAGCTTATTTGACAGCTATCAAGGAGGGGTTGAATCGTGAAATGGTGATTAAGGATGGGGATGTTCTGGAGAAATATCTGGAAGTTGATACTTTCTTGTTTGATAAGACGGGAACAATCACAACTAGTTATCCTATAGTTGAAAAGGTGTTACCTTTTGGGGACTATAGTGAGGAAGATATTCTCAGAATCAGTGCCTGTCTTGAGGAACACATTTATCATCCTATTGCTAATGCCATCGTCAAGCAAGCTGAGATAGAGGGAATTGAACATGAGGAAATGCATGGGAAACTCCAATATATCGCAAGCAAGGGGATTAAATCTCATATAGATGGGCAACCAGTTCTTATTGGAAATTATGTCTTGATGCAGGATGAGCAAATTCATATCAATTCAGAACAAAATGCTTTAATTGAAGAGTACAAGAGTCACTATAATCTCTTATTCTTGGCTTATCAGAATGAATTGATTGGAATGTTCTGTATTCATACTCCGTTGAGAAAAGAAGCAAAAGCAGCCTTGGAGAAACTTAAGGCACAAGGGAAAAAATTGATTCTGGCAACAGGGGACACCTTGGTTAGAACAGAGGAATTAGTCAAAGATTTGCCCTTTGATCAGGTCTATACAGACTTGAAACCTGATGGGAAATTTGAGCTAGTAGAGGAACTGCAGAAAGCAGGTCACACTATTTTGATGGTTGGAGATGGCTTGAATGACTCAGCTGCTCTAACCCTATCAGATATCGGTGTGGTGATGAATGAGAGTGCAGATATTTCTAAGCAGATGAGCGATATCTTATTGTTAGATAATCGTTTGGATTTCTTCCAAGAGTTGGATTGGCTATCATCATCTTTGCAAACACTCATCAAGAAGAATATTCAAGATACCGTTGTAGTAAATAGTAGTTTGATTGGCTTTGGCTTATTTAATTGGCTCAGTCCTTCAAATCTCTCTATCTTACATAATCTAACAACCTTGCGCATAGTCCTGCGTAGCCTGTCTATTAAGGCTAGATAGATGTGGTTATCAACAACAAAAAGGAGTTACCTTTCTCGAGGTTAACTCCTTTTTTATAGGTAAATGTTGAACAGTTTAGTAAGTCAATACAAAATATTTCTTCTTGCCGCGACGGATAACAGTCAGTTCGTTCTCTAACTTATCAGCGTCACTCAAGACATAGTCAAGGTCTTGGATGCGGTCACCGTTGACGTAGATAGCTCCGTTTTGGACGTCTTCACGGGCTTGGCGTTTTGAGTTGACCACACCAGATGCCACGAGGAGTTCCACGATATTGTGGTTTTCGTCTGCTTGTACTTGGTAGTTTGGTACTCCACGAAGTCCTTGTTTGAGCTCTTTGACAGAAAGGTTTTTGATGTTTCCTGCAAAGAGTTGCTCAGTGATGTTGAGGGCTTCTTTGTAAGCTTCTTCGCCGTGAACAAGTGTTACGACTTCACGAGCCAAGACTTTTTGAGCCAAGCGTTCGTGTGGAGCTGCTTCAAACTGCTTGCGGATATCTTCAATCTCATCAAGTGACAAGAAAGTAAAGATTTTCAAGAAGCGAACAGCGTCAGCGTCCATAACGTTCATCCAGAATTGGTACATTTCGTATGGGGAAGTCTTTTCAGGATTGAGCCAGACTGCGTTTCCTTCTGATTTACCAAATTTCTTACCAGTTGCATCTGTGATCAATGGAACAGTGATAACGTGGCCAGTCTTGTCAGCCTTACGACGAAGCAATTCGGTACCAGCTGTCATATTTCCCCACTGGTCAGAACCACCGATTTGAAGGGTAACGTTGTAGTCTTGGTTAAGGACGAAGAAATCGTAACCTTGCATGATTTGGTAGGCAAACTCAGTGTAAGAAATCCCTGTTTCAATCCGTTTTTTCACAGACTCCTTGCTCATCATGTAGTTGACAGTGAAGTATTTTCCGATATCACGGAGGAAGTCAATGAAGCTGATGCTGCCAAACCAGTCGTAGTTGTTGACCATGACAGCCTTGTTTTCGCCATTTTCAAAGTCAAGAAAACGAGAAAGTTGTCCTTGGATAGACTTGACCCAGCCATCTACTGTGTCTTTTGTTTGGAGACTACGTTCAGCATCTTTGAAGGACGGATCTCCAATGAGACCTGTAGCACCGCCAACGAGCGCATAAGGTTTGTGACCTGCTAGTTGCAAGCGACGACTTGTCAAGATTGCGACAAGATGGCCTAGGTGAAGGCTGTCAGCAGTTGGATCGTAGCCAGTATAATAAGAAACTTGACCTTCTTCTAGGGCTCTACGCAAAGCTTCTTCATCAGTCGTTTGAAAAATCAAACCACGCTCTTTTAGCTCATCAAAAATGTGCATGTGTCTTTTCTCCTTTTTAAAAATATTGTTTCTACCTATTGTATCACAAACTTGGGCAATAGCCTAGTAGAATAGGGAAGAAAGTGGCTATTTTATTGAAAGTTTACCTTTTATGGTATAATAGTTACAGTGAGGAAATCCATGCAAAATCAATTAAATGAATTAAAACAAAAAATGCTGGAATTTTTCCAGCTAGTAAAATCAAAAATAAATCATAAAAAATCAGAGAAAGTCTCAGAAGAGAAGCAGTCGGATGGGACAGGTGGGAAAGTTCTGGCTATCCTAGGTAGCATTTTAGTTGTTATCAAGGGAATTTTGAATACTCTCTTTATTCTAGGCTTTATCGGTGGGCTTTTTGGTGCTGGTGTAGCTCTTGGTTATGGAGTTGCTTTGTTTGACAAGGCCAAGGTTCCCCAATCGGAGGACTTGGTCAAGCAGGTTAAAAATATTTCTTCCATCTCAGAAATTGTTTACGCAGATGGGAGTGTCATTGCTTCTATCGAGAGTGATTTACTGAGAACTTCTGTCTCATCTGAGGAAATATCGGACAATCTCAAAAAGGCTATCGTTGCAACTGAGGACGAACATTTTCTTGAACATAATGGGGTTGTGCCAAAAGCTGTGATTCGGGCGACTTTGGGAACCTTTGCAGGTTTGGGCTCATCTAGCGGGGGCTCGACCTTGACCCAACAGTTAATCAAACAACAAGTGGTTGGAGATGCTCCGACTTTGGCTCGTAAGGCTACAGAAATTGTTGATGCCCTTGCCTTGGAACGCAGCATGAGTAAGGATGAAATCTTGACTGCTTATCTCAATGTTGCTCCCTTTGGTCGAAATCATAAAGGGCAGAATATTGCAGGTGCCCAGCAAGCTGCTGAAGGGATTTTCGGTATCGATGCCAACAAGCTGAGTATTCCCCAAGCTGCCTTCCTAGCAGGTTTGCCACAGAGTCCGATTACTTATTCCCCTTATGAAAATACTGGAGAGTTAAAGAGTGATGAAGACTTAGAACTTGGTTTGAAGCGGGCCAAGGATGTTCTCTACAACATGTACCGTACGGGTGCTCTGACTCAGGAAGAATACGACCAGTACAAGGATTATAATCTCAAGCAAGATTTCTTGCCATCAGGAACTGTCAATGCTGTTTCGAGGGATTATCTCTACTTTACAGCTATGGCTGAAGCGACAGACCGTATGTATGATTATTTAGTTCAACAGGACAATGTCTCTAGCCAAGAGTTGAAAAACGAGTCGATTCAAAAGGCCTATCATGAGCGAGCTGAGCAGGAACTAAGTAATGGCGGTTACAAAATTACTACAACGATCAATAAAAAAATCCATAACGCTATGCAAAATGCAGTTGCTAACTATGGTCATTTGGTAGATGATTCGACTGGGCAGCCTGAAGTAGGGAATGTTTTGATGGACAATAAAACGGGGGCTGTTCTAGGCTTTGTTGGTGGTCGTAATTACCAGACCAACCAAAACAATCACGCCTTCGACACCAAGCGTTCGCCAGCCTCTACAACCAAGCCTTTGTTGGCCTACGGTATTGCCATTGATCAAGGTTTGATGGGAAGCGCTAGTATCTTGTCCAATTATCCAACAAAATTCTCTAATGGAAATCCTATCATGTATGTAAATAGTCCAGGTACAGGCATGATGACTTTGGGAGAAGCCTTGAACTATTCATGGAATATCCCAGCCTATTGGACCTATCGTATGCTTCGTGAGAAGGGTGTTGATGTCAAGGGCTATATGGAGAAAATGGGTTACGAGATTCCGGAGTACGGTATCGAAAGTCTGCCTATGGGCGGTGGTATTGAAGTCACAGTTGCCCAGCATACCAATGGTTATCAAACAATTGCTAATAACGGTGTTTATCATCAGAAACATGTGATTTCTAAGATTGAATCATCTGATGGTAGAGTAATCTATGAATTCCAAGACAAACCAGTTCAAGTGTACTCGAAGGCAACGGCAACAATTATGCAGAGTTTGCTTCGTGAGGTGATTTCATCTCGAATCACTTCAAGTTTCCAAACGGATTTGGCTTCTATCAATTCAAGCTTAGCTCGTGCAGACTGGATTGGTAAGACTGGTACAACTAATGAAGATGAAAATATGTGGCTCATGCTGTCAACACCAAGATTGACTCTAGGTGGTTGGCTAGGGCATGATGACAACCGCCCGATGGCTAAGGGGGCTGGGCATTATCGAAATGCCAAATATATGGCTTACTTGGTCAATGCTATCCAACAGGCTGAGCCTGGTGTTTGGGGCAATGAACGCTTTAATCTTGATTCTAGTGTGACCCAATCTCAGGTCCTCAAATCTACAGGGCAAAAGCCGGGCAAAGTATCCGTTAATGGAAAAACGGTGGATCTTTCAGGGGCTACTGTAACGAGTTATTGGGCTAATAAGGCGGGAGCTCCTACGACAAGCTATCACTTTGCTATTGGAGGAAGTGAAGCAGATTACCAAAATGCTTGGTCAAGTATTATTGGTAGTTTCTCATCTACACCAAGTTCAAGTAGTAGTTCTAGCAGTACATCAAGTTCATCATCTACACAACCAAATAGTAGAAGATAGGAAAGTGGCATTGATTGCCACTTTTTTCTTTTTTCCTTTCGTGTTACAATAAAGGTATGAATCAGTATCAGAAAAAGATTGTTAAAGGAACTATTTATTCGCTCCTATCCGGCTTAATCTGGGGAATCTGTGGAATTTTAGGAGAATATTTCTTTACTCATTATCAAGTGTCCTCTGGCTGGATTACCTCTATGCGTTTGACACTGGCAGGGAGTCTTGTGCTCATTTGGTCTGCAGTGCAATTAAAATCGCAAGTGCTAGATATTTGGCGAGATAAGAAAAATTACCTACCCTTTTTAGCCTATGCTATTTTGGGGATTTTTTCAGTTCAGTATTTTTTCTACCTCTGCGTAGAATATTCTAATGCAGCGACAGCAACTATTTTACAGTTTATTAGCCCTGTCTTTATCCTCTTTTACAATCGCTTGGTTTATCAAAAACGAGCGTCAAAAAGTGCTATTCTTTATGTTTTGGTTGCCATGTTGGGTGTTTGCCTGATGGCGACAAAGGGAGATCTCTCTCAATTATCCATGACACCACTAGCACTTGTGACGGGTTTGCTGAGTGCCATGGGGGTCATGTTTAATGTTATCTTACCTCAACCTTTTGCGAAGCGTTATGGTTTTGTTCCCACGGTTGGGTGGGGGATGATTTTGGCAGGTTTGTTTAGCAATGTCCTTTCCCCTGTTTACAAGCTCTCCTTTACTCCTGATATTTGGAGTATCTTGATTTGTCTCATTATTGCTTTCTTTGGGACAGCTTTTGCTTTTTTTATTTCCATGAAGGCTGTGTCCTTGGTTTCTCCTTTGGTGGTTTCCGTTATTAGTGCCAGTGAACCTCTCTCTTCTGCCCTTTTGAGTGTTTTATTTTTAGGTTTAGTAGTGGATTGGTCCCTTCTTCTAGCTATGGCCTTGATTATTTTACCTATGATTTTCCTATCGATAGAAGAAGCGAAAGAAAGTAAATAAAAAGTCTTTTCTTAATTCTAAAAGTGTGCTATACTAGAATAGTCAATAAAACACGGGGAGATAGTTGTGAAGAGTGTTTTTAGGTTGTATCGGTAGGGGCTTGCTTTTACCGACAGCACGTTTTATCTCACATCCCTAAAAATCATACCTAAAAACAAACAAAAAGGCTTCAAATTTGAGGCCTTTTTTGGTAGAATAGGTATCATTAAAATGAACTAGGAGGCGCCTATGACTGCTACAAAAATGAACGCTCAAGAAATTATCCAATTTATCGCCAATGCTGAAAAGAAAACCAGTGTGAAAGTAACATTTGAGGGACAACTCGCAACTGCTGTACCTAGCTCTGTTGTCAAACTAGGAAATGTTCTATTCGGAGACTGGAAGGACGTGGCTCCGCTTCTCGATGGTTTGGTAGAAAATCAAGACTATGTTGTTGAGCAAGATGCTCGCAATTCTGCAGTTCCCTTGCTAGACAAACGTGCTATCAACGCTCGTATCGAGCCAGGTGCTATTATCCGTGACCAAGTTGAAATTGGAGACAATGCTGTTATCATGATGGGGGCTGTTATCAATATCGGTGCTGAAATTGGTGCAGGAACTATGATTGACATGGGTGCCATCCTTGGTGGCCGTGCTATCGTTGGGAAAAACAGTCACGTTGGTGCAGGTGCGGTTCTTGCAGGTGTGATTGAGCCAGCTAGCGCAGAACCAGTCCGTGTTGGAGACAATGTTCTCATCGGTGCCAATGCAGTAGTTATCGAAGGGGTCCAAATCGGTAGTGGTTCAGTTGTTGCAGCAGGAGCTATTGTTACCCAAGATGTCCCAGAAAACGTGGTGGTAGCAGGTGTTCCAGCTCGCATTATCAAAGAGATTGATGCCCAAACCCAACAAAAAACAGCGCTAGAGGATGCGCTTCGTACCTTATAATTGTAAAAGTAATAAAGAGGCGGAACCCTTCTTCCAGCCTCTTTCTGCTATATCGGAGGATAGATAGATGTTAGATTTGATTCAGACTAGACGAGATTTGCACCAGATTCCAGAGATTGGCTTGGAGGAGTTCAAGACTCATGCTTATTTGCTGGATGTGATTGAAAAATTGACTGCGGGCAAGGAGTTTGTTCAAGTTCGTACTTGGCGGACAGGTATTTTGGTTTACTTGCAGGGAAGTCAGCCAGAGCGTACCATTGGTTGGCGAACAGACATTGATGGTCTGCCTATCGTCGAACAAACAGGACTTCCTTTCGCTTCTCAGCACCAAGGTCGTATGCACGCTTGTGGCCATGATTTCCACATGACTATTGCCTTGGGCTGCCTTGAGCGAGCCCTTGAGGAGCAACCAAAGAACAATCTGCTCTTTTTGTTTCAGCCTGCTGAAGAAAATGAAGCTGGTGGCATGCTCATGTATGAGGATGGCGCTTTTGGAGACTGGTTGCCAGACCAGTTTTATGGCCTTCATGTTAGGCCAGATTTGAAGGTTGGTCAGATTGCGACCAATACTCATACACTCTTTGCAGGGACTTGTGAGGTGAAGATTCGTTTCAAAGGCAAAGGTGGCCACGCAGCCTTTCCACATGAAGCCAATGACGCTTTGGTGGCTGCTAGTTACTTTGTGACCCAGGTGCAGTCAGTTGTCAGCCGCAATGTCAACCCAATCGAGGGAGCAGTGGTGACCTTTGGAGTTTTCCAAGCTGGAACAACCAATAATGTCATCACAGACACAGCCTTTTTGCATGGAACTATTCGGGCTTTGACACAGGACATGAGTCTCTTGGTGCAAAAGCGGGTCAAAACAGTTGCAGAAGGGGTTGCAGCTGCCTTCGATATGGAAGTCGAAGTGGAACTCAAACAAGGTGGTTACCTGCCTGTTGAGAACCATCCAGCCTTGGCGCGTGAACTGATGGACTTCTTTGAAGAAAAAGACGGAATTGAGTTGATTGATATCGAACCTGCTATGACAGGTGAAGACTTTGGTTATCTCCTTTCAAAAGTTGATGGCGTTATGTTCTGGCTAGGTATTGATAGTCCCTACGCCCTTCATCACCCTCAGATGAGTCCTAAGGAAGAAGCATTAGCTATTGGGGTGGATGCGGTCTTTAGTTTCCTGAAAAAGAAGGCAGCAGAATAGAGGGGTTGTCTATGAAATCGGAATTACGTAAGCAAGTCTTGCGAGAAATGAAGGCTATATCTCAAGAGCAAAAACAGTTTATAGATCAAACTTTAACCGAAAGACTTTTACAACACCCCTTTTACCAAGAAGCTAAGATCATCGCAACCTACCTCTCTTTTCCTCATGAGTTTCAAACGCAGGAACTGATTGAGCAGGCGCTGAAGGACGGCAAGAAGGTTCTGATACCCAAAACTTATCCCAAGGGACGCATGAACTTTGTAGTCTATGATCCGCAACAGTTGGTAAAAACTTCCTTTGGCTTACTGGAACCACAGGGAGATTTGGAAGTGGTGGATGCCTCTCAGATTGATTTGATTCATGTTCCGGGCTTGGTTTTTACGACGAAAGGATATCGGATAGGATACGGTGGAGGTTATTATGATCGCTATCTGAAACATTTTTCTGGTCATACTTTGAGTACGATATATCCTTGTCAAATTCAGGACTTTATCCCTGAAAACCATGATATTCCTGTTCAGGAGGTTCTGATTGATGAAGGAAATCTTTGATAGACGTTACCCTGTGACGAGTTTCTTCCTCTTAGTGACGGCCTTGGTGTTTTTACTAATGTTGGTGACTACAGGAGGAAACTTTGACAGGGCGGATACATTATTTCGATTTGGAGCCATGTATGGGCCAGCTATTCGCCTCTTTCCTGAGCAAATTTGGCGTCTCTTTTCTGCCATTTTTGTTCATATTGGTTGGGAGCATTTCATTGTTAATATGCTTTCCCTTTATTATCTTGGTAGACAAGTAGAGGAAATTTTCGGATCCAAGAAGTTTTTCTTTCTCTATCTCTTATCTGGAATGATGGGCAATCTCTTTGTTTTTGTATTTAGTCCAAAATCCTTAGCAGCAGGAGCTTCTACTTCTCTCTATGGGCTATTTGCCGCGATTATCATTCTTCGCTATGCTACGCGTAATCCTTATATCCAGCAGTTGGGGCAATCCTATCTGACACTTTTTGTGGTTAATATTATTGGAAGTGTTCTGATTCCAGGAATCAGCCTAGCAGGCCATATCGGGGGAGCAGTTGGTGGAGCATTTCTAGCAATTATCTTTCCAGTTCGAGGAGAAAGACGGATGTATAGTACCAGCCAGAGGTTAGGAGCGGTAGTCTTGTTTGTAGGACTCGCAGTCTTGCTTCTCTACAGGGGAATGGGGTTGTGAGAGCTTATAATAATAGTTGTGTAATGAAAAAAGATAAGGCATTTTTGAACTGCACCCCAAAAGTTAGACATAAAAATCTAACTTTTGGGGTGTTTTTATTATGAAATTAACTTATGAAGATAAAGTTCAAATATATGAATTAAGAAAGAAAGGAGAGAGCTTTAGACAACTTTCAAATCAATTTAGGATAAACATTTCTAATCTTCAGTACATGATTAAATTGATTGATCGTTATGGAATAGAAATCGTCAAAAAAGGAAAGAATTGTTACTATTCTCCTGAACTAAAACAAGAGATCATTGATAAAGTTCTTCTTGAGGGGCATTCACAAATTAGGGCGTCTATGGATTATGCTCTTCCAAATAGTGGATTACTTTCGAATTGGCTGGCACAATACAAGAAAAACGGGTATACTATTGTTGAGAAAACAAGAGGGAGACCACCTAAAATGGGACGTAAGCCAAAGAAGAGATTTGAAGATATGACAGAATTAGAACGTCTTCAAGCAGAAAATGAGTACTTGAGAGCGGAGAATGCCATTCTAAAAAAGTTGAGAGAACTCCGATTGAGGGACGAAAAGAAGCAAGAAGAAAAACGGAAATTGTTCAAGGACTTGTAACAGAGTTTTCTTTAGATATCCTTCTAAAGATTATTAAGCTTGCCCGTTCAACTTATTATTACCACTTAAAACAGCTGGATCAAAGCGATAAAGATTATGATATTAAAGCTGAAATTCAGTCAACTTATACTGAGCATAAAGGAAATTACGGCTATCGTCGCATGACTCTAGAATTACGAAATCGTGGCTTCGTAGTGAACCATAAGAAGGTGCAGCGTCTGATGAAAGTACTTGGTTTAACGGCTCGAATTCGCCGTAAACGGAAGTATTCTTCCTACCAAGGAGAGGTTGGCAAGAAAGCAGATAATCTTATTCAACGTCAATTTGAAGCAACCAAACCAATGCAAAAGTGCTACACAGATGTGACAGAATTTGCCATTCCAGCAAGCAGCCAAAAGCTTTATTTATCACCAGTTTTAGATGGCTTTAACAGCGAAATTATCTCCTACAATCTTTCTACTTCGCCGAACTTAGTACAAATGAAAGCTATGCTAGAACAAGCCTTTACAGAGAACCATTACGAAAATACAATTCTCCATAGTGATCAAGGATGGCAATACCAACACGATTTTTATCATCATTTTTTAAAGAATAAGGGAATCCAACCATCTATGTCACGTAAGGGAAATAGTCCAGATAACGGTATGATGGAATCTTTCTTTGGCATTCTTAAGTCTGAAATGTTTTATGGTTATGAGAATACGTTTCAGTCACTTGAACACTTGGAACAAGCTATTGTAGACTATATTGATTACTACAACAACAAACGAATTAAGGTAAAACTAAAAGGACTTAGCCCTGTACAATACAGAACTAAATCCTTTGCTTAAATTAATTGTCTAACTTTTTGGGGTCAGTACATTTTGAACCTTATCTTTTTTATTTTATTCCTTCTCAGCTAATTCTTTTCCTAGTTGGATGAGGTAATCTTTCAAGTCATCTTTGACTTGTGGGTGCTTGAGGGCATAGTCAATAGATGTTTTCATAAAGCCAAACTTATCCCCAACGTCGTAACGAGCTCCTGTAAATTCGCGAGCGAAAACACGTTGTGTTTTATTAAGGGTATCAATCGCATCGGTAAGCTGGATTTCATTTCCAGCACCGGGAGCTTGATTTTCGAGGATCTCAAAAATTTCTGGTGTGAGCAGATAGCGTCCGATGATTGCCAAATCACTTGGAGCATCTTCTGGAGCTGGTTTTTCAACAAAAGTTTCGACACTGTAGAGACCATTAATCCCTTCACCCTGAGGAGCGATAACTCCATATGCTGAAACTTCTTCATGAGGGACAGGCATAACAGCAATTGTTGATGCGTGAGTTGTCTCGTAATCGTTCATCAATTGTTTTGTCAAAGGGACAGCATGGTCATCTGTGATATCCATTAGGTCGTCACCAAGCATGACAACGAAGGGCTCATTCCCTACAAAAGCTTTTGCTTGTAAGACAGCATCGCCAAGACCACGAGGATGGCTTTGACGGATAAAGTGAAGGCGAATGCCAGTTGTTTCGTCTACCAATTTTAGCAAGTCGTGTTTGCCCTTTTCCTTGAGGTTGTACTCAAGCTCAAAGTTTGAGTCGAAGTGGTCCTCGATAGAACGTTTTGATTTACCAGTGACAACCAGAATATCTTCAATACCTGATTTAAGAGCTTCTTCTACGATAAACTGGATAGTTGGTTTATCTACAATTGGCAACATTTCTTTCGCAAGTGCTTTGGTGGCTGGTAAGAAACGAGTTCCGAGTCCAGCGGCAGGGATGACTGCTTTTCTAACTTTTGATGTCATAAGAATCCTTTCTCTAGAGGGTTAAGACCACTCATTCTCTGCTTTAAATTCATTATTCATGATGTCATAAATGGCATCTTTAATATTGGTTCCGTGGTAGATAACTTGGTAAATGGCCTGTGTAATGGGCATATAGACTCCAAGTTCTTGCGCTAGTTCATAGGCTGCTCTAGTCGTTGAGATTCCTTCAATCACCATGCCCATATTGGCCTCGATATCAGCTAGGGATTCTCCACGACCAAGGGCATCGCCGGCTCTCCAGTTGCGAGAGTGGATGGAGGTTCCCGTCACAATCAAATCTCCCACACCAGATAAGCCACTATAGGTCAACGGACTGGCACCGAGTGCCACCCCTAGGCGGGTAATTTCTGCCAGTCCTCGAGCGATGATGGCTGCCTTGGCATTGTCTCCAAATCCAAGACCATGTAAAGCACCGGCACCAACAGCAATAATATTTTTAAGAGCACCAGCAGTTTCAACCCCGATAACATCCGTATTGGTATAAAGTCGGAAGTAGTGATTACTAAAGAGTTCTTGAACGTATTGAGCTGTTTGTAAATCTTTAGAAGCAGCAGTGATTAAAGTCAGGTCACGTACAATGGTTTCTTCCGCATGACTAGGTCCTGAAACAACGACAATATCACTGCGGAGATGTTCAGGAATTTCTTCTTCAAGGATGATTGATAATCGTTTATGGCTATCGGGTTCTAATCCCTTTGAAGCGTGCATGATGATAGCCTTATGGTCTAGGGTTTGTGCAACTTGTTGTGCAACAAGTCGTGTCACTTTTGTTGGGACAACAAACAAAATCGCATCTACATCTCTCAGTGCCTCTGATAAGTCGGTGTAGGCAATGATATTTTCATCTAGAACGACATCTTTAAAGTAGTGTTTATTAGTATGGTGTGTATTAATTTCATTGATTTGCTCGGGAATGTTTCCCCAAATACGTACCTCGTGTCCATTGTCATTTAAGACTTGTGAAAGGGCAGTTCCCCAAGAACCAGGCCCCAAGACGGCGACGGTTTGTTTTTCCATGTTTTCCTCCTTGATAGAGTCCTTTCTCTTATTCTATCATATTCTGGAGGATTTTGCACTTGCATTGCTGGGGGAGTGGTTGCTTTGTTACTTGAAAAATATATAAAAACCGAGCCTAAGTATTAAACTCTTAGACTCGGTTTTTATATTCCTTAAAGAATAACTCGGTTTATTTCAATTGATCTGTAATGTCTTTTGATAGCAACATTCCCAGATGATAAGTTTTATTGATGTAAGCAATGACATCATTGATATTTTCAGTCGTGTGAATTTTCTCTTTGATATCAGTCCTAAATGTTTCATCCTTCAAAAGTTGTTCTTGGTAGAGTTTTTGCAGTCTCTCCTTCTCGTACTTATTGAGCAGAAAAAGGAACACCAAGCTAATTACAACGAGGATATAAGCATATTGGCTCATAGAATATCTCCCTGTATGATAAAGAAGTAGTAGTGAGTAGATTGAATTAGTGAAGCGCCTAACCAAATCCCTGATAGGGTTTGACATTCGTTGCTTAGATTGCCTTGCATTCTAGTGACTTGAAGATTGCCACCAGCCACTAAGCCAATTAATAGATTTGGTTGACCAATTTAGTGAGGCGTTTAGGCAAGTGTCTCTGGTTACGACGTAAAGAAACATAAATCGATAATATTTATGTTTCTTTACTAGTGAAGTGCCTAGCCAAATTCCTGACAGGATTTGGCGTTAGTTACTTAGATTGCTTTGCAATCAAGTAACTTTGGCGATTTACATCTTCTCTGGCGCTTCTACTCCAAGCAAGCGAAGGGCTTCTTTGAGAACGACTGCGGTTGCGTAGCTGAGGGCTAGACGGCTGTCGCGTTCTGGACTTTCATCCAAGATACGTGTATGTGCATAGTATTTGTTGAAGGCTTGAGCTAGGCTAATTGCAAATTTAGCAATGATAGAAGGTTCAAAGTTATCCGCCGCACGGTTGATAATACGTGGGAAGTCTTGGATGAGTTTGATGATTTCCCAACTTTCAGCGTCATTCAAGCTATAGTTGCCAGCTGTTTCTGGTTTGAAATCCGCTTTACGTAAGATAGATTGGATACGAGCGTAGGCGTATTGAACATAAGGTCCAGTTTCACCCTCGAAAGATACCATAGCCTCTAGGTCAAAGTCATATCCGTTTGTACGGTCAGTTTTGAGGTCATAGAATTTAATGGCTCCAACCCCAACAGCATGCGCTACCTGGTCTTTGTTTTCTAGTTCAGGATTTTTAGCCTCGATTTGGGCCTTGGCACGGCTAATAGCCTCTGCAACAGTAGGCTCTAGTAAGATGACATTCCCTTTACGAGTAGAGAGTTTTTTCCCTTCTTTTGTAACCAAACCAAAAGGAACGTGAGTAATGTCTTCACTCCAATCGTAGCCCATCTCTTGCAAAACAGCTTTGAGTTGTTTAAAGTGGGCAGATTGTTCTTGACCAACAACGTAGATAGATTTAGCAAATTGGTATTCGTTTTTACGGTAAAGGGCTGCAGCCAAGTCACGAGTGATATAGAGAGTTGCACCATCAGATTTCTTGATAAGGGCTGGATGTTCAATTCCATATTTCTCAAGATTGACAACTTGGGCACCTTCTGATTCAACAAGAAGACCTTTTTCAGAAAGAATGTCTACAACTGCATCCATCTTATCGTTGTAGAAAGCCTCTCCGTTGTAGCTGTCAAATTCAACCTTCAGTTCATTGTAAAGGCGGTTAAATTCCACTAAACTTTCATCACGGAACCATTGCCAAAGTGCGAGAGCTTCCTCGTCTCCATTTTCCAGTTTACGGAACCATTCGCGCGCTTCTTCATCCAAGCTAGGGTCATTTTCAGCTTCAGCATTGATACGAACGTAGAGTTTAAGAAGTTCATCAATTGGATGAGCTTTTACAGCTTCTTCGTCGCCCCATTTTTTGTAGGCAACAATCAGCATCCCAAACTGTTTACCCCAGTCTCCCAAATGGTTGACCTTGACCGTTTGATAACCGATTTTTTGGAAAATATGTGACAAGCTATCTCCGATAACAGTTGAGCGCAGGTGACCGATAGAAAATGGTTTAGCGATATTGGGACTAGACATATCGATAACAACATTTTCTTGTTTACCAATATGTTGGTCAGCATAGTGCCCTTTTTCAGTGATAACAGCTTGCAATACTTGAGCAGAAATGGCAGATTTATCAAGGAAAAAGTTGACGTAAGGTCCTGTTGCAACAACTTTTTCAAAGGCTTGGCTGTTAATTTTTTCAGCCAGTTCAGCCGCAATCATTTGAGGTGCTTTACGTTCGACTTTTGCAAGAGAAAAAGCAGGGAAAGCAATGTCTCCCATTTCTGAGTTTTTAGGGGTTTCCAGTAAATTTAAAATAGCCTCTTGGTCCAGGCTATCAATGACGCTAGCCAATTCGCTAGCAATCAATTCTTTTGTATTCATTAAGAGCTCCTTTTTGGACTTTTCTACTATTTTATCACAATTTTAAAGAAAGAAGAAAAAATTTTTGAAATCTCCTATTTTTTTGGTATAATATAGTTATAAAATTAGTTATAAATATGCATATAAGAGGATTTTATGAGAAAAAGAGATCGTCATCAGTTAATAAAAAAAATGATTACTGAGGAGAAATTAAGTACACAAAAAGAAATTCAAGATCGGTTGGAGGCACACAATGTCTTTGTGACGCAGACAACCCTGTCTCGTGATTTGCGCGAAATCGGCTTGACCAAGGTCAAGAAAAATGATATGGTGTATTATGTACTAGCAAATGAGACAGAAAAGATTGATTTGGTGGAATTTTTGTCTCATCATTTAGAAGGCGTTGCAAGAGCAGAGTTTACCTTGGTACTTCATACCAAATTGGGCGAAGCCTCTGTTTTGGCAAATATTGTAGATGCAAACAAGGATGAATGGATTTTAGGAACAGTTGCTGGTGCCAATACCTTATTGGTCATTTGTCGAGACCAGCACGTTGCCAAACTCATGGAAGATCGTTTGCTAGATTTGATGAAAGATAAGTAAGGTCTTGGGAGTTGCTCTCAAGACTTATTTTTGACAAGGAGAGACGGAAAATGGCGACAGAAAAGCTATCACCCGGCATGCAACAGTATGTGGATATTAAAAAGCAATATCCAGATGCTTTTTTGCTCTTTCGGATGGGTGATTTTTATGAATTATTTTATGAGGATGCGGTCAATGCTGCGCAGATTCTGGAAATTTCCTTAACGAGTCGCAACAAGAATGCCGACAATCCGATTCCTATGGCGGGTGTCCCCTATCATTCTGCCCAGCAGTATATAGATGTCTTGATTGAGCAGGGCTATAAGGTAGCTATCGCAGAGCAGATGGAAGATCCTAAACAAGCTGTTGGAGTTGTGAAACGAGAGGTTGTTCAGGTCATTACGCCAGGGACAGTGGTCGATAGCAGTAAGCCGGATAGTCAGAACAATTTCTTGGTTGCTATAGATAGAGATGGCAATCAATTTGGCTTAGCTTATATGGACCTGGTGACGGGTGACTTTTATGTGACAGGTCTTTTGGATTTCACGCTGGTTTGTGGGGAAATCCGTAATCTCAAGGCGCGAGAAGTGGTGCTGGGTTATGACTTGTCTGAGGAAGAAGAACAAATCCTCAGTCGTCAGATGAATCTGGTGCTTTCCTATGAAAAAGAAGGCTTTGAAGACCTTCATTTACTGGATTCACGATTGGCAGCTGTGGAGCAAGCGGCATCTAGTAAGCTACTCCAGTATGTTCATCGGACTCAGATGAGGGAATTGAACCACCTCAAGCCTGTTATACGCTATGAAATCAAAGATTTCTTGCAGATGGATTATGCGACCAAGGCTAGTCTGGATTTGGTTGAGAATGCTCGTTCAGGTAAGAAGCAAGGCAGTCTTTTCTGGCTTTTGGATGAAACCAAAACAGCTATGGGTATGCGGCTCTTGCGGTCTTGGATTCATCGCCCCCTGATTGATAAGGAACGAATCGTCCAACGCCAAGAAGTGGTGCAGGTCTTTCTCGACCATTTCTTTGAGCGTAGTGATTTGACAGACAGTCTCAAGGGTGTTTATGACATTGAGCGCTTGGCTAGTCGTGTTTCTTTTGGCAAAACCAATCCCAAGGATCTCTTGCAGTTGGCGACCACCTTGTCCAGTGTGCCACGGATTCGTGCGATTTTAGAAGGGATGGAGCAACCTGCTCTAGCTTATCTCATCGCACAATTGGATGGAATCCCTGAGTTGGAGAGTTTGATTAGCGCAGCGATTGCTCCTGAAGCTCCCCATGTGATTACGGAAGGTGGTATTATCCGGACTGGATTTGATGAGACTTTAGACAAGTACCGTCGCGTTCTCAGAGAAGGGACTAGCTGGATTGCTGAGATTGAGGCTAAGGAGCGAGAAAATTCTGGTATCAGCACGCTCAAGATTGACTACAATAAGAAGGATGGCTACTATTTCCATGTGACCAATTCACAACTGGGGAATGTGCCAGTCCACTTTTTCCGCAAGGCGACGCTGAAAAACTCAGAACGTTTTGGAACCGAAGAATTAGCCCGTATCGAGGGAGATATGCTGGAGGCACGTGAGAAGTCAGCCAATCTCGAATATGAAATTTTTATGCGCATTCGTGAAGAGGTCAGCAAGTACATTCAGCGTTTGCAGGCTCTAGCTCAAGGCATAGCGACAGTTGATGTCTTGCAAAGTCTGGCGGTTGTAGCTGAAACCCAGCATTTGATTCGACCTGAATTCGGAGATGATTCGCGGATTGATATCCAGAAAGGGCGCCATGCTGTCGTTGAAAAGGTTATGGGGGCTCAGACCTATATTCCCAATACGATTCAGATGGCAGAAGATACCAGTATTCAACTGATTACAGGGCCAAACATGAGTGGGAAGTCTACCTACATGCGCCAGCTGGCTATGACGGCGGTTATGGCCCAGATGGGGTCTTATGTGCCAGCGGAAAGCGCTCATTTACCGATTTTTGATGCGATTTTTACCCGTATTGGAGCAGCAGATGACTTGGTGTCAGGTCAATCAACCTTTATGGTAGAGATGATGGAGGCCAACAATGCCATTTCGCATGCGACCAAGAACTCTCTCATTCTCTTTGATGAGTTGGGACGGGGAACTGCAACTTACGACGGTATGGCTCTTGCTCAGTCTATAATCGAATACATTCACGAGCATATTGGAGCTAAGACCCTCTTTGCGACCCACTACCATGAGTTGACTAGTCTGGAGTCTAGCTTGGAGCACTTGGTCAATGTCCACGTGGCAACCTTGGAGCAGGATGGGCAGGTGACCTTCCTTCACAAGATTGAACCAGGTCCAGCTGATAAATCCTACGGTATCCATGTTGCCAAGATTGCTGGCTTGCCAGCAGACCTTTTAGCAAGGGCGGATAAGATTTTGACTCAGCTAGAGAGTCAAGGAACAGAAAGTCCTGCTCCCATGAGGCAAACAAGTGATGTCACAGAACAGATTTCACTATTTGATACGGCAGAAGAGCATCCTATCCTAGCAGAATTAGCTAAGCTGGATGTTTACAATATGACACCTATGCAGGCTATGAATGTCTTAGTAGAGTTAAAACAGAAACTGTAAAACCAAGACTCACTAGTTAATCTAGCTGTATCAAGGAGACTTCTTTGACAAGTTCTTACTTTTTTGCTAGAATAACATCACACAAACAGAATGAAAAGGAGCTGACGCATTGTCGCTCCCTTTTGTCTATTTTTTAAGGAGAAAGTATGCTGATTCAGAAAATAAAAACCTACAAGTGGCAGGCCTTGGCTTCGCTCCTGATGACAGGCTTGATGGTTGCTAGTTCACTTTTGCAACCGCGTTACCTGCAGGAAGTGTTAGACGCCCTCCTTGCTGGGAAATATGAAGCTATTTATAGTATCGGGGCTTGGTTGATTGGTGTGGCCGTGATCGGTCTAGTTGCTGGTGGGCTCAATGTTGTCCTTGCAGCCTATATTGCCCAAGGAGTTTCATCCGACCTTCGAGAGGATGCCTTCCGTAAAATCCAAACCTTTTCTTATGCTAATATTGAACAATTTAATGCGGGAAATCTAGTCGTTCGAATGACAAATGATATCAACCAGATTCAGAACGTGGTCATGATGACCTTCCAAATTCTTTTCAGACTTCCCCTCTTGTTTATCGGTTCGTTTATCCTGGCGGTTCAAACCTTACCTTCTCTGTGGTGGGTGATTGTTCTCATGGTCATCTTGATTTTTGCCTTGACTGCTGTCATGATGGGAATGATGGGACCTCGTTTTGCCAAGTTTCAAACCCTTCTTGAACGCATCAATGCCATTGCCAAGGAAAATTTGCGTGGCGTTCGTGTGGTCAAGTCCTTTGTCCAAGAAAAAGAGCAGTTTGCTAAGTTTACGGAGGTTTCAGACGAGCTTCTCGGTCAAAACCTTTACATCGGTTATGCCTTTTCAGTAGTGGAACCCTTTATGATGTTGGTCGGTTATGGGGCGGTATTCCTCTCTATTTGGTTAGTTGCAGGGATGGTTCAGTCGGATCCGTCAGTTGTTGGTTCCATTGCTTCCTTTGTCAATTACCTAAGCCAGATTATTTTTACCATTGTTATGGTTGGATTTTTGGGAAATTCTGTCAGCCGTGCTATGATTTCCATGCGTCGTATTCGAGAAATTCTGGACGCAGAGCCAGCCATGACCTTCAAGGATGTCCCAGATGAAGAGTTGGTAGGAAGTCTTAGCTTTGAAAATGTAACCTTTACCTATCCAATGGACAAGGAACCGATGCTGAAAGATGTGAGCTTTACTATCGAACCTGGTCAAATGGTTGGTGTAGTTGGAGCGACTGGCGCAGGAAAATCAACCTTAGCTCAATTGATTCCACGTCTCTTTGACCCACAGGCAGGGGCTATCAAAATTGGAGGCAAGGATATTCGAGAAGTGAGTGAAGGAACCCTGCGTAAAACTGTTTCTATCGTTCTCCAACGTGCCATTCTCTTTAGTGGAACGATTGCAGATAACTTGAGACAGGGTAAGGGAGATGCTACTCTATTTGAAATGGAACGCGCAGCCAATATTGCCCAGGCTAGTGAATTCATCCATCGTATGGAGAAAACCTTTGAAAGTCCAGTTGAGGAACGGGGAACCAATTTCTCTGGTGGGCAAAAGCAAAGGATGTCGATTGCCCGTGGAATTGTCAGAAATCCGCGTATTCTGATTTTTGACGATTCGACCTCAGCCTTGGATGCCAAGTCAGAGCGCCTAGTGCAAGAAGCCTTGAATAAGGACTTGAAGGGAACAACAACCATTATCATCGCTCAAAAGATTAGCTCGGTTGTTCATGCAGATAAAATCTTGGTTCTGGATCAAGGACGATTGATTGGTCAAGGTACGCATGCAGACTTGGTTGCCAACAATGCCGTTTACCGTGAAATCTATGAAACACAGAAAGGAAAGGAGGAGTAACATGAAAACAGTTCAATTTTTTTGGAATTATTTTAAAGTTTATAAGTTATCATTTGTAGTTGTCATTCTGATGATTGTTCTAGCGACTCTTGCCCAAGCTCTCTTTCCGGTCTTTTCTGGACAAGCAGTGACGCAGTTAGCTAATTTAGTTCAAGCTTATCAAGATGGCAATCCAGAACTTGTTTGGCAAAGTTTATCAGGAATCATGGTCAATCTTGGCCTGCTGGTTTTGGTTCTATTTATCTCTAGTGTGATATACATGTGTCTCATGACGCGTGTGATTGCAGAGTCGACCAACGAGATGCGTAAAGGCCTCTTCGGTAAGCTTGCTCGCTTGACTGTTTCTTTCTTTGACCGCCGACAAGATGGCGATATCTTGTCTCGTTTTACCAGTGATTTGGATAATATCCTCCAGGCCTTTAACGAAAGCTTGATTCAGGTCATGAGCAATATTGTTTTATATATCGGTCTGATTCTTGTCATGTTTTCGAGAAATGTGACGCTGGCCCTCATCACCATTGCCAGCACACCAGTGGCCTTCCTTATGCTGCTTTTTATCGTAAAAATGGCACGGAAATATACCAATCTCCAGCAGAAAGAGGTAGGAAAGCTCAACGCCTATATGGATGAGAGTATCTCAGGCCAAAAAGCCGTGATTGTGCAAGGTATTCAAGAGGATATGATGGCAGGATTTCTTGAACAAAATGAGCGCGTGCGCAGGGCAACCTTTAAAGGAAGAATGTTCTCAGGAATTCTTTTCCCTGTCATGAATGGGATGAGTCTGGTCAACACAGCCATCGTTATCTTTGCTGGTTCAGCTGTACTTTTAAATGATAAGACTATTGAAACAAGTACAGCTCTAGGTTTGATTGTTATGTTTGCCCAATTTTCTCAGCAGTACTACCAGCCTATTATTCAAGTTGCAGCTAGTTGGGGAAGCCTTCAGTTAGCCTTTACGGGGGCTGAACGGATTCAGGAAATGTTTGACGCAGAGGAAGAAATTCGACCTGAGAAGGCGCCGATCTTTACTAGGTTGCAAGAAGGTGTTGAAATTAGTCATATTGATTTTTCATACCTACCTGATAAACCTATTTTGAAAGATGTCAGCATTTCTGCCCCTAAAGGCCAGATGACAGCAGTTGTTGGTCCGACTGGGTCAGGGAAAACGACTATTATGAACCTCATCAATCGCTTTTATGATGTTGATGCTGGTGGTATTTATTTTGACGGCAAAGATATCCGTGACTATGATTTAGATAGTCTTAGAAGCAAGGTGGGGATTGTCTTGCAAGATTCGGTCTTGTTTAGCGGAACCATTCGAGACAATATCCGTTTCGGTGTACCAGATGCTAGTCAAGAAATGGTTGAGGCAGCAGCCAAGGCAACCCATATTCATGACTATATCGAAAGCTTACCTGACAAATACGATACCCTTATTGATGATGATCAAAGCATCTTCTCGACAGGGCAAAAACAATTGATTTCTATCGCTCGAACCTTGATGACAGATCCAGAAGTTCTCATTCTAGATGAAGCAACTTCAAACGTAGATACGGTGACAGAAAGCAAGATTCAGCATGCCATGGAGGCAGTTGTAGCAGGTAGAACCAGTTTTGTCATTGCCCATCGCTTGAAAACCATTCTCAATGCAGACCAGATTATTGTCCTCAAAGATGGAGGAGTCATTGAACGTGGTAATCACCATGAACTAATAAAACTAGGTGGATTCTACTCAGAACTCTATCACAATCAATTTGTCTTTGAATAAGAAAGAAGTTGTCCTATGTGGGCAGCTTTTTCTTGTTCATAAAAAATATTTATCACGGACTTAAAAAAAACATATTAGACGAAAGGCATTTTGAGTGATATGATAGGACTATCGTTATACTCAATGAAAATCAAAGAGCAAACTAGGAAGCTAGCCGCAAGCTGTACTTGAGTACGGTAAGGCGACGCTGACGTGGTTTGAATTTGATTTTCGAAGAGTATTAACATTCGAAAGGAGAGACATCATGACTAGAACGGTTGTAGGAGTTGCTGCAAATCTATGTCCCGTAGACGCAGAAGGCAAAAACATTCATTCATCTGTATCTTGTAGATTCGCAGAGAGCATTCGTCAAGTCGGTGGTCTCCCTTTAGTCATTCCTGTTGGTGATGAGTCAGTTGTACGTGATTATGTAGAAATGATTGACAAACTTATCTTGACAGGCGGTCAAAATGTCCATCCTCAGTTTTATGGAGAGAAAAAGACCATCGAGAGTGATGATTACAACCTAGTGCGCGATGAGTTTGAATTGGCACTCTTGAAAGAAGCGCTTCGTCAGAATAAACCAATTATGGCAATCTGTCGTGGTGTTCAACTTGTCAATGTTGCTTTTGGTGGGACCCTCAATCAAGAAATCGAAGGTCACTGGCAAGGTCTGCCTTTCGGAACATCTCATTCTATTGAGACAGTAGAAGGAAGCGTGGTGGCTAAGCTATTTGGAAAAGAAAGTCAGGTTAACTCGGTCCATCGTCAAAGTATTAAAGATTTGGCACCTAATTTCCGTGTAACTGCTATTGATCCAAGAGACCAAACTATCGAAGCGATTGAGTCTATCGATGAGCACCGCATTATTGGTTTGCAGTGGCATCCAGAGTTTCTGGTCAATGAAGAAGATGGCAATTTAGAATTATTTGAGTATTTATTGAATGAACTGTAACGACTGGAACATCTGGTCGTTCTTTCTTTTATTTTTTCAAAATTTTTAGAATGTGGCATTTTTACGCAAACGTTTGAATTCTGATAAAAATTGGAGAAATTCGACAAAAAACTTGAAAAAAACGAAGGTAAGCGTTATGATAGAAAAGAAGAAATATTGGAGGAATAACATGTCACATATTAAATTTGATTATTCAAAAGTTTTAGACAAATTTGTTGCACCACATGAAGTGGAATACATGCAATCACAAGTAACAGCAGCAGATGAATTGATCCGTAAAGGAACTGGTGCTGGTAGCGACTTCTTGGGATGGTTGGACCTTCCTGAAAACTACGACCACGAAGAGTTTGACCGTATCTTGAAAGCTGCTGAGCAAATCAAATCAGACAGCGATGTTTTGGTTGTTATCGGTATCGGTGGATCTTACCTTGGTGCCAAAGCAGCAATCGACTTCTTGAACCACCACTTTGCTAACTTGCAAACAAAAGAAGAGCGCAAAGCTCCACAAATCCTTTACGCAGGAAACTCAATCTCATCTACTTACCTTGCTGACTTGGTAGAGTATGTTGCAGACAAAGACTTCTCAGTAAACGTGATTTCTAAATCAGGTACAACAACTGAACCAGCTATCGCTTTCCGTGTCTTCAAAGAACTCTTGGTTAAAAAATACGGACAAGAAGAAGCCAACAAACGTATCTATGCAACAACTGACCGCCAAAAAGGTGCTGTTAAGGTTGAAGCAGACGCTAACGGTTGGGAAACATTTGTTGTTCCAGATGATATCGGTGGACGCTTCTCAGTATTGACAGCCGTTGGTTTGCTTCCAATCGCAGCATCAGGAGCTGACATCAAAGCCCTTATGGAAGGTGCGAATGCAGCTCGCAAAGACTACACTTCAGATAAAATCTCTGAAAACGAAGCTTACCAATACGCAGCAGTTCGTAACATCCTTTACCGTAAAGGTTATGCAACTGAGATCTTGGTAAACTACGAGCCATCACTTCAATACTTCTCAGAGTGGTGGAAACAATTGGCTGGTGAATCAGAAGGAAAAGACCAAAAAGGTATCTACCCAACTTCAGCCAACTTCTCAACTGACTTGCACTCACTTGGTCAATTTATCCAAGAAGGAACTCGTATCATGTTTGAAACAGTTGTCCGTGTTGACAAACCTCGTAAAAACGTGATTATCCCTAGCTTGGAAGAAGACCTTGATGGACTTGGTTACCTTCAAGGAAAAGACGTTGACTTTGTAAACAAAAAAGCAACTGACGGTGTTCTTCTTGCCCACACAGACGGTGATGTACCAAACATGTACGTGACTCTTCCAGAGCAAGATGCTTTCACTCTTGGTTACACAATCTACTTCTTCGAATTGGCTATCGCTCTTTCAGGTTACTTGAATGCTATCAACCCATTTGACCAACCAGGTGTTGAAGCTTACAAACGTAACATGTTTGCCCTTCTTGGAAAACCAGGATTTGAAGAATTGAGCAAAGAACTTAACGAACGTCTATAATAGAAGAAAAGAGTGGCTTGTCCACTCTTTTTACTCTCTTTATCCATAGAAATTGGCCTCAGCCAAGACTTGTGATATAATATAGAGAGCAAAAAGGCAGACGCCTAGAGACTTTATAGGAGAAACTATGTCAAAAGATATTCGCGTACGTTACGCACCAAGTCCAACAGGACTACTACACATCGGAAATGCCCGTACAGCATTGTTCAACTACCTTTATGCACGTCATCACGGTGGAACTTTTATTATCCGTATCGAAGATACTGACCGTAAACGCCATGTCGAAGATGGTGAACGTTCACAACTTGAAAACCTTCGTTGGTTGGGTATGGATTGGGACGAAAGTCCAGAAACACATGAAAACTACCGCCAGTCTGAACGTTTGGACTTGTATCAAAAATACATCGATCAATTGCTAGTTGAAGGAAAAGCCTACAAATCTTACGTTACAGAAGAAGAGTTGGCAACTGAACGCGAACGCCAAGAAGCAGCTGGTGAAACACCTCGCTACATTAACGAATACCTTGGTATGAGTGAAGAGGAAAAAGCAGCTTACATCGCAGAACGTGAAGCAGCTGGTATCATTCCAACAGTTCGTTTGGCGGTCAATGAGTCAGGTATCTACAAGTGGCATGATATGGTTAAAGGTGATATCGAATTTGAAGGTGGCAATATTGGTGGTGACTGGGTTATCCAAAAGAAAGACGGTTACCCAACATACAACTTTGCCGTTGTCATCGATGACCATGATATGCAAATCTCCCATGTTATCCGTGGAGACGACCATATTGCTAATACACCAAAACAGCTCATGGTTTATGAAGCGCTTGGTTGGGAAGCTCCAGAGTTTGGTCACATGACCTTGATTATCAACTCTGAAACTGGGAAAAAATTGTCTAAACGCGATACTAATACCCTTCAGTTTATCGAAGACTACCGTAAAAAAGGTTACCTTCCAGAAGCAGTCTTTAACTTTATTGCTCTTCTTGGTTGGAACCCAGGTGGCGAAGATGAGATTTTCTCTCGTGAAGAATTGATTAAACTTTTCGATGAAAACCGCCTGAGCAAGTCTCCAGCAGCCTTTGATCAGAAGAAACTCGACTGGATGAGCAATGATTATATCAAGAATGCAGACCTAGAAACTATCTTTGAAATGGCAAAACCATTCTTAGAGGAAGCAGGCCGTTTAACTAACAAGGCTGAAAAATTAGTTGAGCTCTATAAACCCCAAATGAAATCAGTAGATGAGATTATCCCATTGACAGATCTCTTCTTCTCAGATTTCCCAGAATTGACAGAAGCAGAACGCGAAGTCATGGCGGGGGAAACAGTCCCAACAGTTCTTGAAGCCTTCAAAGCAAAACTTGAGGCGATGAGAGATGATGAATTTGTAACAGAGAATATCTTCCCACAAATCAAAGCTGTTCAAAAAGAAACAGGTATCAAAGGGAAAAATCTCTTCATGCCAATTCGCATCGCAGTTTCAGGTGAAATGCATGGACCTGAATTGCCAGATACTATCTTCTTGTTAGGCCGTGAAAAATCAATCCAGCATATCGAAAATATGTTAAAAGAAATCTCTAAGTAAGAAGGGTACAATAATGGACATCTGGAAAAAGATGTACGAAGAAGTACAGAAATTGTATAATCCACATGAAGTATCTGATTTTGTTTACGCTAACCATGTTGTGGCCGCAGTAGAAGCAGAAGATGGACAAATATTTACAGGTTTCTGTATGGAGGGAACTTGTGGTGTTTTCCATCTCTGCGCAGAGCGGGCGGCTCTCTTCAATATGTACCAATTTTCAGGACAAACTAAGGTTAAAAAAGTATTAGCCTTTCGAGACAAACCACCTTATGGTGGAAGTTCAGGTATGCCTTGTGGCGCTTGCAGAGAGTTCCTCTTAGAGTTGAACGCTGAAAATAAAGATGCAGAATTCATGATGGACTACGATACAAGAAAGACGGTGAAAGTCTCAGAACTAATCCCATATTGGTGGGGAGAAGAACGTGCTTCTAAGTTTAACAATCAATAGAAGAGTCAGTATAATTCTGGCTCTTTTTACTTAATTTGAAAAAAGTTTAAAAAAAGTGTTGACAAAGTTTGAAAAGCCAGTATAATAGTAAGAGTTGAAAATAACAACTCCGGTCCGTTGGTCAAGGGGTTAAGACACCGCCTTTTCACGGCGGTAACACGGGTTCGAATCCCGTACGGACTATGGTATGTTGCGGATGGCACACTTGAAGAAAAAAGATTTAAAAAAGTTTCAAAAAAGTGTTGACAAGCGAAAGCGGCTGTGATATACTAATATAGTTGTCGCTTGAGAGAAGTAAGTGACAAAGACCTTTGAAAACTGAACAAGACGAACCAATGTGCAGGGCACTACAACTAAGGTTGTAGTACTGAACAATGAAAAAACAATAAATCTGTCAGTGACAGAAATGAGTGAGAACTCAAACTTTTAATGAGAGTTTGATCCTGGCTCAGGACGAACGCTGGCGGCGTGCCTAATACATGCAAGTAGAACGCTGAAGGAGGAGCTTGCTTCTCCGGATGAGTTGCGAACGGGTGAGTAACGCGTAGGTAACCTGCCTGGTAGCGGGGGATAACTATTGGAAACGATAGCTAATACCGCATAAGAGTAGATGTTGCATGACATTTGCTTAAAAGGTGCAATTGCATCACTACCAGATGGACCTGCGTTGTATTAGCTAGTTGGTGGGGTAACGGCTCACCAAGGCGACGATACATAGCCGACCTGAGAGGGTGATCGGCCACACTGGGACTGAGACACGGCCCAGACTCCTACGGGAGGCAGCAGTAGGGAATCTTCGGCAATGGACGGAAGTCTGACCGAGCAACGCCGCGTGAGTGAAGAAGGTTTTCGGATCGTAAAGCTCTGTTGTAAGAGAAGAACGAGTGTGAGAGTGGAAAGTTCACACTGTGACGGTATCTTACCAGAAAGGGACGGCTAACTACGTGCCAGCAGCCGCGGTAATACGTAGGTCCCGAGCGTTGTCCGGATTTATTGGGCGTAAAGCGAGCGCAGGCGGTTAGATAAGTCTGAAGTTAAAGGCTGTGGCTTAACCATAGTACGCTTTGGAAACTGTTTAACTTGAGTGCAAGAGGGGAGAGTGGAATTCCATGTGTAGCGGTGAAATGCGTAGATATATGGAGGAACACCGGTGGCGAAAGCGGCTCTCTGGCTTGTAACTGACGCTGAGGCTCGAAAGCGTGGGGAGCAAACAGGATTAGATACCCTGGTAGTCCACGCCGTAAACGATGAGTGCTAGGTGTTAGACCCTTTCCGGGGTTTAGTGCCGCAGCTAACGCATTAAGCACTCCGCCTGGGGAGTACGACCGCAAGGTTGAAACTCAAAGGAATTGACGGGGGCCCGCACAAGCGGTGGAGCATGTGGTTTAATTCGAAGCAACGCGAAGAACCTTACCAGGTCTTGACATCCCTCTGACCGCTCTAGAGATAGAGTTTTCCTTCGGGACAGAGGTGACAGGTGGTGCATGGTTGTCGTCAGCTCGTGTCGTGAGATGTTGGGTTAAGTCCCGCAACGAGCGCAACCCCTATTGTTAGTTGCCATCATTCAGTTGGGCACTCTAGCGAGACTGCCGGTAATAAACCGGAGGAAGGTGGGGATGACGTCAAATCATCATGCCCCTTATGACCTGGGCTACACACGTGCTACAATGGCTGGTACAACGAGTCGCAAGCCGGTGACGGCAAGCTAATCTCTTAAAGCCAGTCTCAGTTCGGATTGTAGGCTGCAACTCGCCTACATGAAGTCGGAATCGCTAGTAATCGCGGATCAGCACGCCGCGGTGAATACGTTCCCGGGCCTTGTACACACCGCCCGTCACACCACGAGAGTTTGTAACACCCGAAGTCGGTGAGGTAACCGTAAGGAGCCAGCCGCCTAAGGTGGGATAGATGATTGGGGTGAAGTCGTAACAAGGTAGCCGTATCGGAAGGTGCGGCTGGATCACCTCCTTTCTAAGGATAAGGAACTGCGCATTGGTCTTGTTTAGTCTTGAGAGGTCTTGTGGGGCCTTAGCTCAGCTGGGAGAGCGCCTGCTTTGCACGCAGGAGGTCAGCGGTTCGATCCCGCTAGGCTCCATTGGTGAGAGATCACCAAGTAATGCACATTGAAAATTGAATATCTATATCAAATAGTAACAAGAAAATAAACCGAAAACGCTGTAGTATTAATAAGAGTTTATGACTGAAAGGTCAGAAAAATAAGGTTAAGTTAATAAGGGCGCACGGTGGATGCCTTGGCACTAGGAGCCGAAGAAGGACGTGACAAACGACGATATGCCTTGGGTAGCTGTAAGTAAGCGATGATCCAGGGATTTCCGAATGGGGGAACCCAACAGGTACTACCTGTTACCCGCATCTGTTAAGGATGTGAGGAGGAAGACGCAGTGAACTGAAACATCTAAGTAGCTGCAGGAAGAGAAAGCAAAAGCGATTGCCTTAGTAGCGGCGAGCGAAACGGCAGGAGGGCAAACCGAAGAGTTTACTCTTCGGGGTTGTAGGACTGCAATGTGGACTCAAAGATTATAGAAGAATGATTTGGGAAGATCAGCCAAAGAGAGTAATAGCCTCGTATTTAAAATAGTCTTTGTACCTAGCAGTATCCTGAGTACGGCGGGACACGTGAAATCCCGTCGGAATCTGGGAGGACCATCTCCCAACCCTAAATACTCCCTAGTGACCGATAGTGAACCAGTACCGTGAGGGAAAGGTGAAAAGCACCCCGGGAGGGGAGTGAAATAGAACCTGAAACCGTGTGCCTACAACAAGTTCGAGCCCGTTAATGGGTGAGAGCGTGCCTTTTGTAGAATGAACCGGCGAGTTACGTTATGATGCGAGGTTAAGTTGAAGAGACGGAGCCGTAGGGAAACCGAGTCTGAATAGGGCGCCTTAGTATCATGACGTAGACCCGAAACCATGTGACCTACCCATGAGCAGGTTGAAGGTGCGGTAAGACGCACTGGAGGACCGAACCAGGGCACGTTGAAAAGTGCTTGGATGACTTGTGGGTAGCGGAGAAATTCCAAACGAACTTGGAGATAGCTGGTTCTCTCCGAAATAGCTTTAGGGCTAGCGTCGACATTAGAGATTCTTGGAGGTAGAGCACTGTTTGGGTGAGGGGTCCATCCCGGATTACCAATCTCAGATAAACTCCGAATGCCAATGAATTATGGTCGGCAGTCAGACTGCGAGTGCTAAGATCCGTAGTCGAAAGGGAAACAGCCCAGACCACCAGCTAAGGTCCCAAAATAATTGTTAAGTGGAAAAGGATGTGGGGTTGCACAGACAACTAGGATGTTAGCTTAGAAGCAGCTATTCATTCAAAGAGTGCGTAATAGCTCACTAGTCGAGTGACCCTGCGCCGAAAATGTACCGGGGCTAAAACAATTTACCGAAGCTGTGGATACCTTTATAGGTATGGTAGGAGAGCGTTCTATGTGTGATGAAGGTGTACCGTGAGGAGTGCTGGAACGCATAGAAGTGAGAATGCCGGTATGAGTAGCGAAAGACAGGTGAGAATCCTGTCCACCGTAAGACTAAGGTTTCCAGGGGAAGGCTCGTCCGCCCTGGGTTAGTCGGGACCTAAGGAGAGACCGAAAGGTGTATCCGATGGACAACAGGTTGATATTCCTGTACTAGAGTATGTAGTGATGGAGGGACGCAGTAGGCTAACTAAAGCAGACGATTGGAAGTGTCTGTCTAAGCAGTGAGGTGTGATATGAGTCAAATGCTTATATCTGTAACATTGAGCTGTGATGGGGAGCG